>JALWLM010000352.1 GCA_027084145.1 Crocinitomicaceae bacterium
CATATATAGTTCATTGGTTGCAACATAAGATACCGGTACTTTGGGAGTTTCATAAAGTCCACCATTCAGCAACAAGTCTGAATCCGATAACGCAGTATAGGATCCATCCCGTAGAATTGATGATTAATAATTTAAAAGCAATTATTGTACTTGGTCTTGTAGGTGGTTTCTTCGATTACCTTTCAGACGATCAAATTAAGGAGTGGGAAATATTGGGAGTTAATGTTTTTAGTTTCTTGTTTCTTTTTTGGGGAGCGAATCTTCGTCATTCTCATGTGAAATTAAAATATTTTGATTGGTTGGAAAAATGGTTAATTAGTCCTTATCAACATCAGATTCATCATAGTAATAAGAAAGAACATTTTGATAAAAATTTGGGGGCAAAACTAGCGATTTGGGACTGGTTATTCGGAACACTGGTTCGTTCTAAAGAAGTAGAAAACATTCATTTTGGGCTAGGGAATGAAGATGGTCAAAATTATAATTCATTTCTTAAAAATTTATACATGCCTTTCATCAATATTGGAAAGATGATTTTTAAGTAAATATTTTCGTAAATTTGCGGGAATTTATTTTAAATATAAGTTCACACTATGTCACTCTCTAATATTATTGAAATCAAAGAAGGACTCACATACGATGATGTATTATTGGTTCCCGCGTACTCTAAAGTTTTACCTAAAGACGTAAAATTAAAAAGTAGGCTAACAAAAAATATTTCTGTAAATGCTCCTATTGTTGCTGCGGCAATGGATACAGTGACAGAATCAGAATTGGCAATTTCTATAGCTCAACAAGGTGGTATTGGAGTGATACATAAGAATATGTCAATTAAACAACAAGCATTGGAAGTTCGAAAAGTAAAGCGTTCGGAAAGCGGGATGATTTTAGACCCTGTAACATTAAGTCAAGATGCTATCGTTTCTGATGCTTTGCGATTGATGAAAGAAAATAGAATTGGTGGAATTCCCGTTGTTGCAGAGGATAAAACATTGCTAGGAATCGTTACCAATAGAGATTTAAGATTTGAGAAAGATTTAAAACGACCTGTTGTTGAGATAATGACTTCAAAAGGAATTGTTACCACTTCAGAAAGCACAGATCTTTCAACAGCAGAGGAAATTTTACAAAAAAATAAAATAGAAAAGTTACCTGTTGTTGATGCTAATAATCGTCTAATAGGGCTAATTACATTTAGGGATATTATTAAAGTAAAAGAATATCCGGAATCATGTAAGGATTCTTTTGGAAGATTACGGGTAGGGGCTGCAGTAGGTGTAACACATGATACATTGGAAAGAGTAGATGCTTTGGTAGAAGCGGGAGTAGATGTAATTGTTATTGACACGGCACATGGACACACGGAAGGGGTTATAGAAAAATTAAAAGAAGTTAAAAAGAATCATAAAGACTTAGATGTAATTGTAGGAAATATTGCTACTGCAGAAGCTGCTAATTTTTTAGTGAAGGCAGGTGCAGATGCGGTAAAAGTAGGGATTGGTCCGGGATCTATCTGTACAACAAGAATCATTGCGGGAGTAGGAGTACCTCAATTAACTGCTGTCAATGATGTTGCAAGAGCTTTAGAAGGAACAGGGGTTCCTGTTATTGCTGATGGGGGAATTCGTTACACGGGAGATATTGTTAAAGCGATTGCCGCAGGAGCAGATACGGTAATGGTGGGTTCAATGTTTGCAGGAGTAGAAGAGTCACCGGGAGAAACAATTATCTATCAAGGGCGTAAATTCAAAACATATAGAGGAATGGGGTCTTTGGAAGCTATGCAGAAAGGTTCTAAAGATCGATATTTTCAAGATGAAACAGATGATGTGAAAAAACTTGTTCCTGAAGGAATTTCAGGGAGAGTACCATACAAAGGAAGATTAGAAGAGGTGATGTTTCAAATTAAAGGAGGACTAAGATCAGGTATGGGATATTGTGGTACACCAGACATACCATCATTAAAAGGTGCGAAATTTGTTAGAATAACCAACGCGGGAATGCAAGAAAGTCACCCGCATGACGTTACTATAACGCGTGAGGCACCAAATTATAGTTTATAATAACATTAAAAATACAAAAGATATGATGAAAAAAACAATAGTTTCCATTTTTCTGTCATTAGGGTTAGGGATATTTGCACAAGAAGATCCTGTAATCGTGAAAATAGGAGATGAAGAGGTTAGAAAGTCTGAATTTCTTCAGGTTTATTTGAAAAACAATAAAGACCCGAAATATGATAAAGCAACCTTGGATGAATACATGGATTTATTTGTAAAATTCAAGTTAAAGGTAGAAGAAGCTGAAGCATTAGGATATGATACTATTCCGAGAATTGTCTCAGAATTAAAAGGTTATGAGAAGCAATTGTCTCAACCTTATTTAGTTGATTCTTCGCAGTACGAGTCCTTAGTAAAAGAGGCTTATGACCGATTAAAAACAGAGATTAGAGCATCTCATATTTTAGTAAAGTTGAATCCGGATGCAAGTCCTTCAGATACATTAAAAGCTTATAATAGAATAATGGCATTGAGAAAGCAGATTATTGAAGGTGAAGACTTTGCTAAGGTGGCATTTTCAAAAAATGGTTCAGATGATCCTTCCGCAGCTAAAAATGGAGGAGATTTAGGTTATTTTACAGCATTTCAAATGGTTTATCCTTTTGAAACCGCAGCCTACAATACTCCGGTAGGAGAAGTGTCGATGCCATTTAGAACAAGATTTGGATATCATATTGTTAAAGTAACGGATAAACGACCCGCAAGGGGTACTATAGAGACTGCGCATATTATGGTGGCAGTATCTAAAAATGCAAATAAGCAAGAAATCGAAAAGGCTGAGAAAAAAATTAATGAGATTTACGAAAAGTTGGAAAAAGGAGAGAAGTTTGAAGATTTGGCAAGAATGTATTCAGACGATCCTTCAACTGCTAAAAAAGGAGGAAAATTACCTGTTTTTGGTACGGGAGCAAGAACAAGAATGGTCCCTGAATTTGAAGATGCGGCTTTCGCATTGAAAAAAGACGGAGATTTCAGTAAACCGGTAAGAACAGATTATGGTTTTCATATTATTAAACGCATCAAATGGAATCCGGTGCCAAGTTTCGAAGAGATGAAAGAAGATT
>JALWLM010000353.1 GCA_027084145.1 Crocinitomicaceae bacterium
CAGATAAACTGTTTAAACACCTGGTTGACCTGTGGCTAAGCGGAATCCACTTTGAGATCCGTAGAACCCTCTATTACTTTGAGGAGAGTTATATATGGATTCATCACGATAGCCCTAACCTCAAGGTCAGGATGCAGAAGTTCTTTGAGACGAACTTTAATAAAGTTAAAGCACTCCTCTCCAGAGCTTTAGGTGATATCATATCGGCGATAAAACGTAAGAAGGAACGAAAATCTATCCTCCCTGAGCTGGAGAAAAGGTTAAACAAGTTATCTGAGATGATCTTCTACCTAGGAGATTTCCCAAAGTACAAGAAGATAAAAGATGATCTAGAGAGGAAGCTAAAGGAGATTCAAGAGATATCTTAACCTGAAATTAACCTGAGAGGAGGGAGAGCTGTGAAGGTTATAATAACAGGAGTAGCAGGCTACTTAGGCTCAGCTACCGCTTACAAGTTCTTGGATAAGGGTTATCAGGTACTAGGTATTGACTTCATGAAGAGAGGACAAGGAGAAGCCCTGGAACTACTCTCAACCTTTAAGGGCTTCCATTTCGCCCTCTTAGATCTTGCCTCAGAACTGAACAGGTTGAAGGAGATTGTAAAGTACTTTAAACCGGATACAGCGAAAGCTGAGTTCACAGCACAGCTCAGAGAAGTATAATGAGGTAAACGACAAATTCCTTCGTTTGTATGCAGAATTTGATAATTACAGAAAGCGTACGAACAAGGAAAAAGCGGATTTAATTTCTAATGCAAGCGCAGGAATTATCAAAGATTTACTCCCTGTCCTCGATGATTTTGAAAGAGCTATTGAGAACAACAAAAACAGTGATGACATTGAAGCTATTAAAGAGGGGTTTGAATTGATTTATAATAAACTGGTAAGTATTGTACAACGAAGAGGATTAAAAGAAATAAAATCTACTAATGAAACGTTTGATACGGAAAAACATGAAGCAATAGCTAACATACCTGCACCAACTGAAGATATGAAAGGAAAGATAGTAGATACGGTTGAAAAAGGATATACCTTAAATGATAAAGTTTTAAGATTTTCCAAAGTTGTTGTAGGAAAGTAGTAAAAAAGTAAAATGGTGAAGAAAAGAGATTATTACGAAATATTAGGCGTAGAAAGAAGTGCTACAGAAATACAGATAAAAAAAGCATATCGTAAAATTGCTTTAAAATATCATCCGGATAAAAACCCTAATGACAAAGAAGCTGAGGAAAAGTTTAAAGAAGCTGCTGAAGCTTATGAAGTACTTAGCAACCCGGAAAAACGTCAACGTTATGATCAATTTGGGCACGCCGGAGTTGGCGGAGCTTCCGGAGGCGGTTTCGGAGGAATGAATATGGATGATATATTCTCTCAATTTGGAGATATTTTCGGCAATGCATTTGGAGGTAGTTTTGGAGGAAGTAGAGGTACAGCGAGAAAAGTTAGAGGCACCAATATCCGTATTCGAGTAAAACTCTCTCTTAAAGAAATTACAGAAGGAGTAAAAAAGAAAATAAAAATCAATCGATTAGTCAACGCCGAAGGAGTTACTTATAAGAATTGCCCGACATGTAACGGAACAGGAAGAATTACACGGGTAACACAAACATTTCTTGGAGCAATGCAAACACAATCGGTTTGTAACAGTTGTCAAGGAGCCGGAAAAACAATTGATAAAAGACCTAAAGGCGTTGATGCTTCAGGCTTGATTCGTAAAGAAGATATTATAGAGATTGAAATTCCCACAGGTGTAGAAGACGGAATGCAATTAAATATCAGAGGTAAAGGAAATGAAGGTCCTTTTAATGGTGTTCCGGGAGATCTTATTGTGTTAATTGAAGAAATTCCACACGAACATTTGCGAAGAGATGGTGTTCATTTACATTATGATGCTTATATCAATTTTGTTGATGCCGTTTTAGGAGGAGAGGTTGAAGTGCCTACCGTTAAGGGAAAAGCTAAAATTAAAATAAATGCAGGAACTCAAAGTGGTAAGGTTTTCCGACTAAAAGGAAAAGGACTTCCTGATATTAATGGATATGGAAACGGTGATTTATTGGTTCACATCAATGTTTGGACTCCTAAAAAAGTAAGTAAAGAAGAACAAAAGGTATTAGAAAAACTAAGAAAAAGCGAGAATTTCATCCCCAATCCGGGAAAAAATGAAAAAGGATTCTTTCAACGGATGAGAGATATTTTTCAGTAATTTTAAACGATGAATTTTTTAGAAAAATCCAAGCAATGGAAAGGAAATATCGGAACCAGTATTCTTATTATTGCTTCCTCCATTCTAACTTTAGCGGTAAGTCAACTTTTCTCTGAATTGATTGCTAATAAGTTCTTTGGATTTTCTCTTCTTTCACCTCCTCAGAATGAAGGTAAAAACATTGTATTCTCATTGATGTTATTGCCTTTTCTATGGTTACTGCTTTTATTTTTATGGTGGGCATCACGTTTACATCATGTATCATGGACCAGTTGGATAAATGCCTACAATAAATTTAGAAAAAATCGATTTTTCTTTGTTTTTTTTATTTGGTTTGGAATCTTATTTATCGGGTTATTCATCGAATTATTATTTGATTCTCCTTTAACCTTTCAATTTAATTTAAAAAATTTCCTTGTTCTCTGTGTCATTTCTTTTATTTTATTACCCATACAGACTCTAACAGAAGAATTATTGTTTCGTTCTTATTTACCAAAAACTATTTTTCGTTTTACAAATAATGTTACACTTTCCACTGTTATTAGTGGCGTTCTTTTTGGCTTAATGCATGCTGCTAATCCTGAAATTCAAAAAATTGGCAATATTGCATTGATTTATTACATCTTGACAGGCATTTTTTTATCTCTGATTACCGTTAAAGATAATGGTATTGAATTAGCTTATGGGTTCCATTTTGCAAATAATTTATTCGGGGCATTAATTGTTACTAACAATTGGCAAGTTTTTCAAACAGATGCATTATTTATAGATCATTCTCCTCCTGAATTCGGATTTTCTATGATTATTACATTGTTAATTTTATATCCTTTTTTATATTTTATTTTTCAAAGGAAGTTTTTTAACCAAAGTACAAACAGTTTTTAACAATCCAATATCAAATAACTTTTTATTCAAATT
>JALWLM010000354.1 GCA_027084145.1 Crocinitomicaceae bacterium
GAGCATATAGAGTCATTGGCTTGTAGGATTAAAGAAGAACTCACGACTTCAACAGAAATACTATCTATTTTATAACAACCTCCGTTTCCTACTTGGATATAATAAGTGATGTTTCCCGGAGGGGTTATTGTAAAAACTGAGTCTGTAATATCATTGTTTAGTGTATCTGTAAAATTAATATTACTTGACCAAATAAACTCACTTGCTGTTCCATTTGTATAAGCGATTAAATTTTGTGGTGTAGGAGTGCATATTGAAATATTCGGAGATGTCGATAATTCAAGTGAATCATATACGGTGATGGTAATTTTAGCGGTATCGGTAATAAGACAAATGCTATCTGTGACATATAGATAAATATCAAAAACACCTACGGTGTCATAGGTTACTACAGGTTCAAAAATAATACTTGTTGTATCTCCATTTCCAAAATCCCACAAGTAAGAATCTGAAGCGGAAGAATTGTTTGTAAAAGTAACCGTAAAAGGTCGACATCCTATATTATTATCAATGGTAAATTCTGCTTTTGGAATTAATTCAAAGTCAAATTTGAAAATCAGATTGTTACAATTTGTACTTAAATTTTGACTTGACCATGCATTGGGTGTTGTAGGAAAATCACTGTGTCCACCACATCCACCGCAAACAGATTGATAAACAACTCCATTTTTGTCAAACCTTGAAGTTCCTCCATCAACATGTTCTCTTGCAGTTGCTCCTCCCATATAGGTTCCATATAATAGCCCTTGAAAATCCCGTTCAATAACGATTAAATAAAAATCAAAACCATTTGGAGCTGTAGTTTGATAAGCATTACTTGTTACCGGCATTCCTCCCATGGGAGTGTTGCCAAGAAGAGTCGCTCCCCATCCCGAAACGTAAATATTTCCACAAATATCTACTAAAAATGCTGATGGAGAAATATCAAATACCGGATTTCCCGAACCAAAAACCGTAGAATGAATAACGGTTTGGAGTGTCGAGTCTAATTTCATAATAAACTGGCTACTTCCCGGATTTACAAAATTAGTATTGACAACAGGGAAATTTCCTCCGTTTGATTGTCCTACAAGATAAACATTACTGGCTCTATCAATCTCCACAAAAAAGGTTTGATCATAATTAGAAGTTCCTATATAGCTGGTTTTTATTAAAGAATAGTTGCTTTCATCTAATTTTGCTACAAAACCATCTGCTTCTCCTCCATTGTAAGTATTTTGCCAAACATTAGATGTTGCAGGAAGGTCATTAGAAGTCGTCCCTCCGGCAAAGACAATTCTATAATTAGAGTCTATCTTTACGGAGTAGCAAGCATCATTCCCCGATCCACCGAAATAACTCGACCAAAGCAAAGAAGAAAGATCGGAGGAAAGTTTAAACAATACCCCATCCTGTCCTCCTGCGTTGTTTGGTTGAAAAGCATTTTGTGTGGGGAAATCAGAAGACAATGTTGTTGAAGCAATAATACAATTACCCAAACTGTCCAGCATTATTTCACCTCGAAATTGGTCTCCATAGTTTTTTGTTAGACTATCATAATGAGTTACAGAGTTGTACGGAAGATTAGAAGGAGAATAGTTGACTCCATCATTCCCTGAACCTCCGATATAAGTAGAACCCATTAAATTGAGTCCGTCAGCACTGATTTTGGCAACAAAAATATCAGACCCTGTTGCGGAAAAGTAAACCCCATTGAAATAAAAATTAGTATTAGGAACACCTCCCGCATGACTACTTTGAAAACCGTTTACAATTGGAAAATCAGTACTTGAAGTGCTACCGTAAACATAAATGTTATTGTTTTTATCACAAATTAAGCTTTGAGCTGTTTCCGTCCCTTGTGTATCATCTCCTCCTCCAATGAAAGTTGTCCACAACATGGTAGAGCCATCAGGAGAATATTTACTGATAAATACATCTGTAATACCATAGGAAGCACTTGATGCTCCGGTAAAATTTGAACTTGTGTCATAAGCGTTAGCAGGGGTAGGATAAGCGTTTCCATAAACCATTCCTCCGGAGTAAGCAGTGCCGTCATAACCGTAAGTTGCTGTCATTCCAAAATTATCGGTAACAGAACCGGAATAAGTAGCAAATATGAGAACAGGATCGATAATCAAAGTATATTCTTTTTTGTATTCCCCTATATCGAAGGATACGGTATTATCGTTAAGACTGAAAGTAGCCGGGATAGAGATGATTTTTCCATTGATAATTTGATAGACATAAGGTTGCTTTTCAATAATTTTACCTAAGTCGGTTTCTATGATTAACTCTCCTTTCTTGTTGATTCTAATGTTTTTTTGACCAACATATTCAAATTGTATAACACTTGGATCTGTATGAGGAGAAACAATAAACTCGTATTTCATATCTTCTTCCTGTTCCATAATTTTTAAATCAATACCATCATACAAATCTCTAAGAATCACTTCCCCGAAACCATGAACATTCCTTGCCCATTTATGCGGATTGTTCCCAATGAAATAGTTAAAATAATTTGGTGTAGGAAAACTCTTTTCTATGGAATAGACATGATTAGCGCCATTAAAATTGACATGAACGAGTTGTTGAGGAAGCTTTTCGCTTCCTTTTTTTGAAGAAAAGTGCGCTTTTTCGAGATTAGAAAAATCTTGAAATTGGTATAAAAATTTACCTTGTTCAACCCATAAATTTCCTCCTCTGATTTTTTTCTTAAATAGAACATTATTTTTCCATTGTCCCTTGTTTTCTATAAAAGAATAATGAATAGAATGTGTGTAGTGGAATTCTTGTCCGGATAAGAAAAGAGGAAGTAAAAATAAGAAAAACATTATTGCTTTCATGATGAATTCTAATCAAAATATGAATATATGTATCAATAAAGGTATGAAAAAAATGTATATTTGTTTTAATATATATCCGATAAACATCTATCTTTATAAAATTGTAAAAGAATAAGCAAATGTGGGAGAACATAATAGCATGGTTTGAAAGTATTGATCCTATTCTAGCAGCATTTATAGCTACAGTTTTTACATGGTTAGTTACTGCATTTGGAGCATCTTTTGTGTTTTTTTTCAAAACGATGAATCGTACAATCTTAGATATTGCATTAGGGTTTACCGGTGGAGTTATGA
>JALWLM010000355.1 GCA_027084145.1 Crocinitomicaceae bacterium
GGGTTTTCTGTTGGTGAGATTGAATTGAGTGAAATTAAAAAAGAATTTGTACGGTATAAAGATTTTCCGCTGTACAGCATGCTACCGACCTTGTTGAATACGCTTAGTGCTAATTTACCTATTATTATTATCGGTGGTTTTTATACGGAACAAATCGTCGGTCAGTTTGGATTGAGCAGAATGGTTTTAGCCATACCTTTGGCTTTGGTTTCGGTTGCAATATCACAAGTTTTGTTGCAGAAAACAGCTGAGAAAATCCATAAAAAAGAATCGATTTTACCGTTGGTAAAAGGTTTGTTTTTTGTTCTTGCAGGAATGTCTGTTTTGGGAACTATAATCATCTATTTTTTTAGTGATGCTATTTTTACGGTCGCCTTCGGTAAGGAGTGGCTATTGGCAAGTGATATGTCACGCATTCTTATCTTTTCGTTTGCGATAAGTTTTGCTGTGGTTCCCTTTTCAGTTTTGCTAATTACATTGGATAGGATTAAAATTAATAGTGCATGGCAAATTTTTCATCTACTATTAATTTTAGGGCTGTACAGTTTGTCAAATTTTAACAAATTCAGTGGCTTATATTATTTATGGTTATTTGATTTATACTTCTTTAATGGCTTATGAAAGGTCTTTGGTTAAATAAATAACGAGAAGATGTGTATCTGTTTGGATATTTAAACTATTTTTGTGTTGTTTTGAAGATACAGGTGTTAAATAAGATGATGGAGATATTCATTAAGTATACTTTGTACTGTTTGTACAGTGTGTTGTTTCTTTTTTTGAGTTATGGTGTATGGTTTATTTCTGGAAGTAGTTTTTTACCATATTTATTTTTTTATTTTATCTTTTTTTCAATTAGTTATTTTGTAAGTATATTGTTCTTTCAGAAAAAAATAGATGCTGTTAATTGGTTTGTTTTGGAGAGAATAAAGAGTTGGATTTCGCCTAATTTTTTTGTGTTTCTTAGTGTATTTCTGCCTTTCTTTCATCTTTTTTATTTAGGATATGTGCCGACCTTTAAAGCATTCAGTTTTTTGGAAAATACTGAAGTGGCTATGGTACGTTCGCATATTAGTGAGGATAGTGGTGTCTTGTTTGGGTATTTAAGTAGTTTTACAATTCATGCTATTTTGCCATTTTCTCTGTTGTATCTGTATTTAGTAGATAAAAAGAGAGAGCTATTTTTTTTAACCCTAATAGCTATGTTTTATGCTTTTTCATTAATGCATAAAAGTTATATTTTAACTATGTTTTTACCTGTTTTAACTTATGCTTTCTTTACAAAAAGATATAAGTTATTGTTTGTGTATATTTTTGTTGTTTTCGGTACAATTGTATCACTAACATATATTGCAAATCCAGAGCTAAATCCCGTTCACGAGGATGAGATAGCAATGAAACATAGAGGAGAGTATATAAAAAGTTCGGATAATTCTTTTATTAGGATTCTGCAAGGTCTGGAGCGAAGAATGATGATAACCCCAGGTAAAGTAGTTGTTTTATGGTTTGAAAATATACCTGAAAATTTACCTTATGCAGGGATTAATGGCTATAAGTTTGTAACTCGTTTTACAGGTAAAAAACACGTAGATTATGGGAAAGCTCTTTATCCAATCGTTTATCCAGAAGACGCACGATTAAAAGGTACGGTTAATGCCGCAAATTTTATGTATGAATATGCTTACTTTGGTGTGAAGGGGTTGTTGTTGTCGGGATTTATCTTAGGGTTAATCATTGCCTTTGTTGAGAGTTTATTTGGTGCTGATTTTGAGCTAAAAATAGCATTAAACTTTTATTCGATATTGATATTGAGTTCTAGTTCTTTAACAACTCTTTTGTTTTCTGGAGGGTGGGGGTTGATGATATTCTTATATTTGCTGTTTCTTAAAGGAGATGAAAATATTACGATTAAAAGAATCAAGACAACTTAAATGAATAAGCGAAAAAAAGTGGTTAGCTTCGTCTTTAATGACTTTACGAATGATAGTCGTGTATTAAAAGAGGCTGTAAGTTTGCAGAAAAACGGTTTTGACGTAGAGGTCGTAGGTCATCTAAATTCAGGTTTACCAAAGGATGAGATTATTCAAAGCATTAAAGTTAAAAGAGTTAGTTTTCTAAATCGTAAAACAGCGACAACCTTACATAAAATCTCGGCTTACCTCAAATATCTTTGGCATTCCGCTAAAATAGGAGGTAAGTCGGATATTTTGCATTGCAACGACTTAAATACTTTACCTATAGCTTTTTTAGTCAAAAAGTTCTTGAATCGAAATATCAAAGTGGTATATGACGCGCATGAGTACGAAACTCAGGTTAATAGCCATTCCGAGCGAATGAAAAAACTAAGTGCTTTTTTTGAGCGGTGGTTAATCCGCTATGCTGATAAAACAATTACCGTTAGTCAATCCATTGCAGAGGAATATAAAAAACTGTATCCTCAAATAGAAATACCTGCACTTGTGCTTAATTGTCCACCTTTTCGTTCAGAAACAAAAAAGAAAAATATTTTTCGTAAAAGATTTAAGATATCTAAAGATTCAACGATATTCCTTTATCAAGGTAGTTTAAGTAAGGGGCGTGGTTTGGAAATTATCGTTGAAGCTTTTCAACAAATTCAGGATAAAAACAACGTGCTTGTAATGATGGGATACGGTAATTTAGAAAGCTACGCTCAAGAAATAGCGAGTGAAGAAGAAAATATCTTCTTTCACGAAGCTGTATCGCCAGAAGTTTTGCTAGATTATACATCTTCAGCTGACTTTGGTATATCCACCATAGAGAATACTTGTCTGAGTTATTACTACTGCCTTCCCAATAAAATGTTTGAGTACATAATGGCGGGCATCCCGTTAATTGTTTCCAATCTACCTGAAATGAAAAAAGTCGTAGAAAAATATAACATTGGAGTTGTAGCTGACGAAAATACGCAAAAAGGCATTCTAAAAGCAGTAGAAAAAGCAAGCCAACTTGATTTGAGTCTAATGAAAACTAATCTACAAAACGCAAGACAAGAATTTAATTGGGAAAACCAAGAGAAAGAATTGTTAAAAACCTACCATTCTTTATGAAAACGATTGAAATAGCAAAAAAAATACTAA
>JALWLM010000356.1 GCA_027084145.1 Crocinitomicaceae bacterium
GTACAACACCATACCGTGTAATCATAGGGAATGATAAGGAAGTCTCTTCTTTATTGACAAAAGAAGACAGAAAACTTTTTTCTGATTTTTTGAAGACTAAAAAAGATTTTTCGGTAATTCAAACATTAGAAAGTACTGTTTTTCTGGTAAAGTGGAATAAAGACAAAGAGAAAAACAGAGTAAACGGAGCTAAAATTCGAAAAGAATTAGACCGAAAAGTAAAAGAAATTGCTTTTTTAGGTTCTAAAAAATTAGTTTTTGACTTGTTGGAAGGCTTTATTCTTTCTTCTTATCGTTTCGTTAAATATTTTGAAAAACCGAAGGATAAATCGTATTTACTGGAAAACATTCTTATCGAAGAATCTTTTGGTGAAGAAGCGATCAATGAATTAAATCATATCGCTGACGCATTATTTTGGGCAAGAGATATGGTTAATGAGCCGGTTTCATTTCTCACGGCAGAACAATTAGCCAATGAAATTAGCTTACTGCAAAATGAAGCAGATATTAATGTGACAGTTTTAGAAAAAAAACAAATAGAAGCACTGAAAATGGGAGGTCTTTTAGCAGTAAACAAGGGCTCTGTTGATCCTCCTACATTTACAATTATAGAATATAAACCTAAAAATTATAAAAACAAAAAACCGATAGCATTAGTAGGTAAAGGGGTAGTTTATGACACTGGAGGCTTAAGTTTGAAACCTACGCCTAATTCAATGGATATTATGAAGAGTGATATGGGGGGAGCAGCAGCGGTAGTTGGTGCGATATATCTTGCGGCAAAGGAGCAATTATCGGTTCATGTTATAGGATTTATTCCTGCTACGGATAACCGACCCGGAAGAAATGCATATGCCCCCGGAGATGTGATTGAAATGTACAATGGTCTTACGGTAGAAGTATTAAACACAGATGCAGAAGGGAGAATGATTCTTGCAGATGCTTTAAGTTACTCTGAAAAATACGATCCTGAATTGGTGATTAGTGTGGCGACATTGACAGGAGCTGCACATAGAGCTGTAGGAGAACATGCAACGGCTATTATGGGGAATGCAAAAAACAGAATTTTCAAGAAGATAGAAGAAGCAGGAAATGAATGCTACGAGAGAACGGTTTATTTTCCTTTTTGGGAAGAATATGGAGAGGAAATTAAGTCAAATATTGCGGATTTGAAAAATATAGGAGGTCCTACCGCAGGAATGATTACAGCTGGGAAGTTTTTAGAACACTTTATCAAAAGGCCTTATATTCATATGGATATAGCCGGGCCGGCATGGTTGAACAAGGATAATGCATATAGAACGAAAGGAGGATCAGGTGTAGGAGTGAGGTTGCTTTATCATTTTTTGAAAAATTATTAAAATGGAAAAAGAATTAAAAAAGGAAAAGATAAATAGACCGGTTCCAAAAGTAGGTATTACAATTGGAGATGTTAATGGAATTTCACCGGAGGTGATTATGAAAGCACTTGCGGATCAGCGGATATTATTGGATTGTATCCCTGTAATTTATGCTTCGGCAAAAGTCTTTTCTTATCATCGCAGGTTAAATAAAATCAATGATTTTTCTTTTAACAGTTGTAAATCAGTTGAAGATATCCGAAATAAAAAAATCAATATAGTTAATATTTGGAAAGAAGAGATCGTATTTAATATCGGAGAAGCAACAAAAGAAGGAGGTCGGTATGCTTTGGAATCTTTGGAGAGAGCGACTACTGATTTGGCATCGGGGAAGATTGATGTGTTGGTAACGGCACCGATTCATAAAGAAGCAATGAAAAAAGCAGGGTTTAAATTTCCGGGACATACAGAATATCTTGCTAGTTTAGCTCACCAGGAGGAAGCATTGATGATGATGGTGTATGATCGTTTGAAGGTGGCTTTAGCAACAACACACCTTTCCTTAAAAGAAGTACCTGAAGCCTTATCAAAAGACCGAATTATTCATAAAATAAAGGCACTAAATCAATCCTTGCAAAAAGATTTTTTAATTAAAAAACCAAAAATTGCAGTTTTGGGATTAAATCCGCATGCGGGTGAAAATGGAGAAATGGGGAAAGAAGAAAAGGAAATTATAGAACCTGCAATTGAGTTTCTTAAAAATGAAGAAGATATTTTGGTTTTTGGTTCGTATCCTGCAGATGGATTTTTTGGTTCATCAGCTCCGTTTAAATTTGACGGAGTGTCAGCTATATATCACTATCACGGACTTACAGGGTTTAAAGCAATAGCTTTTGATGAGGGAGTGAATTTTACGGCAGGATTGCCGATTATAAGAACATCACCGGACCATGGAACAGCTTATGATATTGTTGGGAAAAACAAAGCATCGGGAGCATCAATGAGAAATGCTATTTACTTGGCAATAGATATTTATAGAAATCATTTATTCGAAAAAGAAGCATCATCGAATCCTTTGCCTTTTGGTGTCGATGCTAAATAATCTTATCAGAAAAGCAATGAAGAACAAAGCGTATATAATACCTTTTGCCGGATTAAAAGATGAAAAGCATACTTTTACATATCAAATTGATGATACTTTTTTTGAATCTATAGAAAATGCACTCATCCGTAAAGGTAATTTCAATGTGACATTGGAGTTAGACAAGAAAGAAAGAATGATGATTGCCGATTTTCGAATCAAAGGAATAGCTGTTTTAGAATGTGATCGTTGTAATACACCAATGGAGCAAGAAATAGATAAAGAGTATCAGTTGATTTATAAATTCGGTACAGAAGAATATGATGATGAAACACTGATTACCATATATCCGGAAGAATATGAGTTAGATGTAAGTCAAGATATTCTTGAATTGATTAACGTGTCAATTCCATTTAAAAATACACATAAAGAAGGAATGTGTGATCAAGAAGCAATAAAAATATTGAATGAATATTTGCTTGTAGAAGAATCGGATGATGAAGATTTCGAAGAGGAAAATGAAGAGGAAATTGACCCTAGATGGGAAGGTTTAAAGGATTTTAATAAAGGATTAAGAGATAATTAAAAAAAAATAACTTAAATTTGCGAAACTTTTCCTTTTTAAAAGGAATAAGGCTAAATTGAATTAGAGTATAAATAAATAAAGATTA
>JALWLM010000357.1:0-1163 GCA_027084145.1 Crocinitomicaceae bacterium
TCTATATTATTATTGTGTAAAGTTTCTTTACCACCCCTGTTAAGATTCTTTACCACCCCTTGTAAAGATTCTTTACCACCCCCAACGCTATTTTTTAACCGGTGGTAAAGAATCTTAACCACCCCTAAAATTTCCAAATTTACCCTATAAGATGAAGGCACTTCAAATCCCCCTTTTTCTTTAAAGATAAATTCTTTTTCAATTAAAGCATTTAACGTCTTTATAATTGTTGGTCTGCTGTAACCGGTTAAAGTTTCTAAATATCGTAAACTTCCGTAAAACTTTGAAAAACCGTCTTGCGAAAATCCGTATATTATTGCATAAAGTTCTTTTTCTAATCCTTTAAGATGTAAATCTGTCGTCATAAAGCTATGCACGACATAAAATTGCTTATCTGTCATCATAATTGATTTAATTGGTTAAAGTATTCTTTTGATTTTTCCGTAAACTTAATGCAGTTTAATCTCCCGCAAATTGCATAATGAATCAAACCTTTTTTATGCAATTTCTTTAAGTGCCGGTAAATTGTATCAGGTTTCAATTTAAAAGCCGACATTTCTTTTGAAATTAAAGCTTTATTTATAACGAAATAAACTTCGTTTTTGAGCAATTTTCCTTCAAATAATGGAGAATAACGAATTAAATAATCATAGAGAGCGGCTTGATTTACATTGTCAATTTTATTTTCTAATGCAAACCTTTGATTAATTGTTATTGTTTTCATTGTAAAAAATACCCGCCGAGTTTCGAGTGTGGACGGTCTCTACTAATCAGCGGTATTTTTAAAAGTTTTTTATTTCCGTTGCGTCCACTCAACGTTCTACTTTGCGAATATACGAATTATAATAATAGATTTAACACTATTATCAAAATAACTATTTCGGCTATCACAATTTTAGCAAAAAACCAAAATACATCAAAAACTGATAACTCTTTCATATTATCCAAAATAAGGTCTGAAATATCCGGGAAGTTCAAGAGTATCATAAGGAATCATAAATCTGTTAAAGGCATAACCTTTTGTAAATTCCTTGTTATCTATTGCATAACGAAACGCCATTAAAGTATCGAGATAATCTTTCTGAGCTAATTCGATATATTTGCTGTCAGCACGAAAAACATTTACAGCAAACGGCTCCGTCGTTTCTATCACAATATTGATA
>JALWLM010000357.1:1173-3089 GCA_027084145.1 Crocinitomicaceae bacterium
GATATAATCAGGGAATCTGAAAAACTTTTTCTTATACCCAAGTGTATAGCCTCCCGCCTGCAAGTGATAATCTAAATTGTAAGCTTGGCGCATAAAACCATTTTTTGAAGCGTCTGCTGTCGTTTTCAAATCCATTATGAAATAATCAGGGTCTTCCGCAAATCCTTCACCGTCAACCCAACCAATATTCCTTAAACCTGTTTTTTTATCAATCCAATCTAATTTTACTTGTGTATATCGTAATCGTTCAAGATATGAACGTGCATCAGAATCATTATAGACTGCTTTCACGCATCGTAACGCTTTATCAAAATCTTCTTCTGTTACTACGAGTTTTCCTTTGTTGTTTGCCAAAATTTGTTCCTTTTCTTCTTTGCCCGCTTTTGTGCGAAGATTTAACTTTGGCATAATAACAACTTCATCATCTATATTATCCGGTGTCAAAATCATTTTATCAACCAAACTCCCGAATATCATCGCCGGCGTGACTTTTCTTTCACCGGTTATGTAATTGACATAATGAAGCGGAGATTTTCTGAAATGTTTTAGCGATGAATAACTCAACGGACGCTCGTTGTTAATGAAATCTAAATCAATTTCAAAAGGCAACTTTATCTCCGTTTCCTTTATCTCATTTATCTTTGAAAGTATTGGCGTTTTCATTTAGATTTCTTTTTTACAATTTCGTTCTGTTTTGCCTTCACAAGATTTCTAAATTGAACGTTTTTATGATAAGCTGAAAGCTCTTCGCTACCTGCCCAAACGAGCAACTCATCAACGCTCTTAAATTGCGAAATCTTTTCGATTATTTCATCAGGTATTAAAACCTGTTCCGTATTTCCGTCATAATCAGCCCCGTCCATTTCTTCCGCCGGAGTAGGATTGTAGCCAGCCGCTTTGATAATGAAAGCAAACGCCATTCGAGCGGCTTTTCCCATTGCTCGAGTTTGTGCCATTGATAAAACAGCATATTCATCAAAAGTATGCTTATTGCGTTCTTCATTTGAACACATCGCAAACCCTTGTCCTACGACTGCTCCGGTTTTTGGATTTTTAAAAACGGCTTTGGCAAAGTATTTAAAAACTTTCGTTTTGTGTGATTTTTTTATCACGCCTGATTTTGTATGAACGTCCCACTTGAACTCTACCGGCTCATAACTTGATGCGTTCGTGATTTCTTCAACCATTCCAACCAAGCCCAATAAACCAGCGGTAAATTGCCACCCTTCAACCTTGACATAAGGTTCTTTTTGGATATTTACCGATAAAGCATTTGAAGTTACATATTTAGCAACTTCTTTCGCAACTCGGACAATGTCATCAGGAGAACTCAAATTTAAGTTTCTCAACTGTTCTTCACTTGCCGGCACAATAATTTCCTTTTCCTGAATTACTTGTGCTTTTGTCTTTACTTCTTTTCCCATAATTAATCTATTTTTTGTTTAACAATTTCACAGAATTTAGAACCGGTTAAATCAAATAATTTCTTTAACGTGCCTAAAAAAACCGGCGTGATACCACGCTGATAATTCGATAATGATTGGTAATTTACTCCCAATTCTTCGGCGAGTTTTCTTCTATCAAGATTTTCGCCTGTTCTTTTGTTGTAAAGCTTTATCGCCTTATCAACATCAATAATAAACGTTTCTTTACTCATTTGTTTTCAATTTTAAAATTAACTTAAATTTTCCTTTTTTTATATCCAACGACGAAACCTTACTTCCGCCTGCTGTTTGCTTAATTACATCGAGAATATTTGATACATTCTTGAAAGAATTATCAAAATTCCTTATCGTTAATTCAAACGATTTATCAGTTAGAGAAGAACCTATCTTTCCGAACTTCTCTAACTGTTCTATTAATTCAACATATTCTATAAATTCCATAATTTGTTTTTTAATATTGCAAGAAATAAA
>JALWLM010000358.1 GCA_027084145.1 Crocinitomicaceae bacterium
ATTTCTTCCAGTTCCACTAAACTCTTTTCTACCTGTTTGAACGTAAAAGGATTTTTTTTCGGATAGTATAACAAAAATAATTTTACCTGTATTTAAATAAGATTTAATTTCATTATGCCAATGAAGACCATGTTCAGCCATTTGAGCCGAAGATTCGTGATTATAGCAAGGTTTGCCGTTATATGTTCCATCGTCAAATGAACCTGTGTAAGTTGAATAATCAGTTGTTTGAAAAGAAGGATCAAAAATCACAATATCGGATTCTGATAAAGAACTCAAGCTATCAAGCCTTATGAAATCCTCATCATTCGATGGTATTGTAAATCCAACTCCTTTAATTTCTTTCATTCTGTTTTGTATTTCCTAATTGGGCACAACGGAAATGGCTTGCGGGCGGCGGTTTGGTGCGGTTGTGCAGTGAGCGAAGCGAACGGAACAAACCGCACCAAACCGCTGACCTGCAAGCCAATGTTAAGCAATCTATTTTTTATTTCATCGGTTTGTGGAAATTTCCAGCTTTATTTGCTAACCATTCAAAATCGTCCCAAAATTCAAGTGAATTTCTTTTTTCTCTATATTCTAATACAAGTGGTTTTAATATTTTCCACGTTGTTCGTATTGAATTTCCCCAACTATCTGCAATAATATCAACAGGTAACATTCTATTTTTTATCATTATTCCTGCTGTATCATATGATTGACAAACATTTTCAGCCGCAATTCTTTCTTCTGGTGTCCAATTTTTAATTTCTTTCTCTTTTAATACTTCCATAACAATACGACGCTCTTCTCTACGCTCTTTTGTCTGTAAAATATTCATAATTATATCAAAAGATGTGGCATAAGTTGCTCTTTTCATCTCGATGATTTGATAAATTGCAAAAATCAAAGCTATTGCTAAGGTCAATAATGCAATAATATTCGCTATGTTTAAAAAGTTTTCCATAATTCCTATTTTTTATATTTGTTATTCACAATGAATTAAGTAATGCGATTATATCTTCTCCGTATTTTGCAATTTTCTTTTCGCCAAAACCTTTTATGGTTTTCAAATCGTCTATATTCTCAACTTTCTGTTTCACAATCGTTATTAATTCTTTATCGTGTGCTATTACAAACTGAGGAACATTTTCTTTTGCTGCTGTATTTGTTCGCCACTGTTTCAAAGCGTCAATAATTTTTTGTTCGTCTTCTGATAATTCGGTCTCTTTTGAATAAGTAATTTTTCCGCTTTTATCGTCAATTATTCGTTCTTCGTATGCAATCACAATTGACCAAAAAATGATTTTATCTGTTTTTACTAATTCAGCAAACGTGTTTATGACTTCTTTATCTTTCAGAAAATCATTTAATTTTTCTTCGTCAGAATTGATATGTTCTTTTGATACTCTTATATGAAATGTTTTTATTTGCATAACTTAAATTTCTTTGAAAAGTTGTTCGAGTGGCATGATTGCTATCTTCTTGTTTTTATTTATTAAATCAATATTAGGCATGTATCTGTCAGTTACAATAATTCCAAACATCGTATAGTCATTAAGAGTTGAAATTTGTTCAGTATTACTCAACCAATTTAATCTATCTTTTAGTTTAGTTGGAAAAACACTATACAAATTATCAATTACAGTTTTTAAGCGACTTTGGTTTCTTGGAATTTCTAAAACTTTACATTCGTTTACAATTATTATCTTTTTATCATGATTTATTGCTAAACAATCAATTTCGCCTTTTTTCAAATTTTGTTGCATATCTTTTAACACCACACCTTTTTTGAAATCATCTTTATCATTTTGCCAAAAACCTTTTTTTGAAATACTGCCTGCTATAAATCCATTTTCACGATAACTATTAATCACTTCATTTTCAAACGGGGTTGAAATATAGTCTTTAAATTGTTGTTCTAAATTCAGCCTTTTTTTGTTCTGCATATCCATAAAACAACTTTCTATATAGTTATTAATAGCATCACCAATTATCATTGGTGTAGTTATATAATATACATTTGCATCTGTTTGTTTAATAGTTAATAATGGTTTTTTAATAATTCCATTAGCTTTGAAATGCAAATTTTGTTTATTCAATTCTGAATACCAAACTTGGTTCCATGATAAACTATCAATGTTTGCAAGATTTTCAAGATTAAGTTCAAAATTAGTATTCAGTTGTTTTTTGTCTAACAATACTACACCATTAGGATTTAGCAAAGGTTGAATGGCTTTTGCAATAACCAAAAGCATTAACATATTGACCAAAGGTAGCCAAAAGTCTTTATTTGAAATTGGTATTGAATTTAAAAAAGTATCCTTAAATACTTCATGTTCTGATTTATTACCTTTTACCACATTGACCACATCAACAATTGAATTAAATTCTCTTGACCAAATTATTTTATTTACGATATCTAATACTCTCAAACCTTTGCCTTTGTAGGAATAAGTTGCTTGCAATAATTTAAAATATAGGCTTTTTTCAATTTCAGGGTCAATTATATTTGGATACTCTAACTGTAAAGTAATACTATTAATCTCGGTATAGTCAAAAGCTGATTGATAACCTGCAACGGCAAATAGCAAAAAGGCGTATTCATAAATAAGTATAAGCTTATCAATTGACTGATTGCTTGATGTATTTTTATTCCAGAAAAGAGTTACTAAATATTTTGAAATTAATCCTAAGTTGTTGCTTATTGATTTGTTGTTATAGTAATAATCTTCTGTAACTTGTAGCAAAATTGGTAATGCCCAATTACAATCAATTGACTTTAACTCTGTCATAAGCTTCTCACTAATTTTTTCTATGTGAGAATTGATATTTTCATTATCAAGAACTAATTTTTCCGCTTGATATAGTTCAAAAATAGCATTACATATTAAGCAATTTGTGTTAAAATGTTCAATAATTTGTTTGCTTACTCTATTTATTTTGTTATAGTCCAACTTCATCTGTTTTAATTTTGCTTAACGTGAGTATATGAAAAGTAAGCGATTCCGAAGCACAAAACTGTCAACTTACAAGAAAGCTCAATCGGACTACAAGCCTTTACACTACTACTATCTCGCTTATTTTTTATATACATTGT
>JALWLM010000359.1 GCA_027084145.1 Crocinitomicaceae bacterium
ACCTTTGGGAAAAAATAAAAAAATAGAATGGGAACAATAGCAGAATTATTTGAATCGGAAGAAAGAAAGAATGATAAAGGTCTTTTTAATGTATTAGTTATGCTCGCTCGAGTGGACGGGAAAATAGATGATAATGAGTTGAAATTACTTACTAAGATTGCAAGAAGATTGTCTTTAACATCAGAGCAAGTAGAAGAAATTATATCACACCCGGATCGATATCCGATAACCCCGCCAATCTCTAAAGAAGAGAGATATGAGCGTTTTTTATCACTGGTAGAGATGGTCGTGGCAGATGGAGCAATTGACGATAAAGAAATGAAATTGATCGATAAATACGGAGTATCAATGGGGCTTGATGATGAAGAAATTAAAAAGCTGTTCGAGAAGGCTTCAAATATGTTTGCAGAAGGTAAAACAAAAGGAGAGATTTTAGATGTTTTGCTAGATTAAAATCGCTTATTAATTTCTGTAAATCCGGCCGTGTTGGTCGGATTTTTTTGTTTAATTATTTAGTATTAGTAAATTTAGGTGTTATACAGTTTACCATATTATAAATTGATATAAGCTTACAGCTCTGTTTAGTTCTCTTTTTTAAAGACAAAAACAAAATAAGTATGGATAAAAATTGTATTTTTATCAACCGATATCAATTGATAATTAGAAAAACAACTTAGCATACAAAAAATGAGTATTTCAAAAAGAGAATTGGAATTTAACAAAAATGAAGATGCAATGCGTCTTAAAATAAGTGAGTTGAAACGTAAGTTGGCGAAAGTTTATCTTGGAGGAGGAAAGAAAAGAATAGAAAAATTACACAGTGAAGGAAAACTTACAGCCAGGGAACGAATTAATTTATTAGCAGATAAAGGGGCCGAACAATTAGAAATAGGAGCTCTTGCGGGGGACGGGATGTATGAAGAATACGGGGGGTGTCCTTCCGGAGGGGTTGTTGTTGTTATAACCTATGTTGCGGGAAGACAGTGTATTATCGTAGCTAATGATGCAACGGTAAAAGCAGGAGCATGGTTCCCGATTACAGGGAAAAAGAATCTTAGGGCGCAGGAAATAGCAATAGAAAACAACTTGCCAATTATTTATCTTGTAGATTCTGCAGGTGTTTTCCTTCCCATGCAAGATGAAATTTTTCCCGATAAAGAACATTTTGGGCGTATTTTTAGAAATAATGCAGTAATGAGCTCTATGGGAATTATTCAAATTGCAGCCATTATGGGGTCTTGTGTGGCAGGAGGGGCGTATTTGCCAATTATGTCAGATGAATCATTGATAGTGAATAAAACAGGTACAATCTTTTTAGCAGGATCTTATTTGGTAAAGGCTGCGATAGGAGAAGATATTGATAATGAAACACTTGGAGGGGCAACGACACATACGGAGATTTCAGGAGTTTGTGACTATAAAGTAGAAAGTGACGAGGAATGTATTCAAACGATACGTGATTTGATGGATAAAATAGGTTCATTTGAAAAAGCGGGTTTTAACCGTGAAGAACCCAAAGAACCTAAACGTTCTCCAAAAGAAATATACGGGATTTTACCTGATGCAAGAAATAAGCCTTATGAGATGAAGGAAATCATAGAGTGTTTAGTTGATGATTCAAAGTTTACAGAGTATAAAAAGAATTATGGTAAATCGATTATATGTGCTTATGCAAGAATTGATGGATGGAGTGTAGGTATTGTGGCTAATCAAAGAGCAATTGTCAAAAATGCAAAAGGAGAGGTTCAATTTGGAGGTGTAATATATAATGATGCGGCAGATAAAGCGGCACGATTTATTATGAACTGTAATCAAAAGAAAATTCCATTGGTTTTTATGCAAGATGTTACGGGGTTTATGGTAGGATCTAAAAGTGAACATAACGGAATTATCAAGGATGGTGCTAAAATGGTAAATGCGATGTCGAATTCCGTGGTTCCTAAATTTACAGTTATAGTAGGAAATTCTTATGGGGCAGGAAACTATGCAATGTGTGGGAAAGCATATGATCCTAGGTTAATTGTTGGATGGCCAACAGCAAATATTGCAGTGATGAGTGGAGATGCGGCAGCTAAGGTACTGTTACAAATTGAAGTGGCATCATTAAAAAAGAAAGGTGAAAAAATTACACCTGAAAGGGAAAAAGAACTTTATGATACAATTAAAAATCGTTATAATAATCAAACATCTCCTTACTATGCAGCATCTCGATTATGGATAGATGCGATTATTGATCCTGTGGAAACAAGAAAAGTAATTTCTATGGGAATAGAGATGGCTAATCATAAGCCGATAGAAAAACGATATAATGTAGGTGTAATACAAACTTAAAAAAAAGAAATTATGAAAGAAGATTTAAACTTAAATTGGGAAATAAAATCCTTTAAAGAACTAACACTTAATGAATTTCATGATATCATAGCATTAAGAATTCAAGGTTTGATTGTAGAATTGAATTGTCCTTTTCAGGATTTAGACGGTAAAGACAAAAAGTGTTATCACATTATTTGCAGAACGGGAAAAGGAGATATAATTGCAACCGGTAGAATTATTCCTCCCGGAATAGCAAAAGATGTTGTAGCAATAGGTCGTGTTGTTATCAAAAAAGAATATAGAGGAAGAGGGATAGGTAGAGATCTAATGCAAAAATGTCTCGAGTTTTCCATTTTTGAATTCGGGAATGGGGATATTGCAATTTCTGTTCAAAAAGATTTAGAAGGTTATTATGAAAATCATGGATTCAAATCAACAGGGAAAGAATATTTGGAGGAAGGAATACCTCACGTTGAAATGCTTTTCCGTCCTATGGAAGATTAATTTATAAAAATGATTAAAAACATGAAATATCTAATTATATTGATACCAATACTTGTTGCTTGTTCTATTTTAAATAAAACAACGGAATCTTCAAGTAAAAAAGATGAAAAATTAACAGAAAAATCCAGTAAAGGAATCGAATGGAGTTATATTGATAATTCTATCTCTTATAAAGATGATTTTTTCAAATTCGTGAATGGAAATTGGCTGAAAAAGACAACAGTCCCTGCAAC
>JALWLM010000360.1 GCA_027084145.1 Crocinitomicaceae bacterium
AAAAAAATTGCTAGAATGAGTATATGACCTTAATCTGATGATTAGAAGAAAAATATTTAGAGGATATATTTGCAATGATAGAGAAAATTACTTTTCATGAAAATCAATTGTCATCATTATCAAATATATTCTTACCATCCGTTATCAAAGAGTTGGCAAAATTTGGCTCTTCAATGAGATTTGATAGAATCTTAAGACACACGTTGGGTGAAAATTATCAAGCAATAGCAGATTTAAAACTCTCTTCTATATACGATTTAATATATGATTATACTCAAAAGAAGTATCCTAATGAATATGTCTATAAAAATGTTTTGGCAAACAAAATACTATTAGGAACACATTCCCTAAATACCTCTTTTATGCTTACTGAAGTTGGTGTCAAAAACTCAAAAGCTGATTGTGTAATCGTTAATGGAACATTTACTGCGTATGAGATTAAAACAAAGTATGATAATCTTGGTAGACTCTTGAAACAGCTTGATGACTATAGGAAGGTTTTTGATAAAATTTATGTAGTCACAGATACGGATAAAGTAGATAAACTTACCCACCTGAGAGATGAAGGAATAGGACTTTTAAAACTTAATACAAATGGATCAATATCAACGATTTTTGAATCTAAATCAAATAAGGAGAATGTAGACCTTTTTTACTTATTTGATATATTAAGACGTGATGAATACCTCTTTATTATTAATAAACTTACAAATGAAAAAGTTGATGTTCCAAATTCGGAAATATATAGATATGCAAAAGATATTTTTGTAACTCTTAATAAGAGCGAAGCATACGAAGAAGCAGTAAAAATTGTGAAAAAAAGAGGAGATAGCAAAGAATTAAAAGAATTTATTACAAATACTCCTAAATCTTTAAAAGCAAGAGCGATTGAGACTAAATTAACTCATGCTGAAAAAAAGAACTTTTTGTCTCTTTTGGAGTTAAAGATAAAAGATATTATAAAAAGGGATATGTAATGTATTTTCCATATTTTAGAGGTAAACAGTATGAACTTGTCTTACTCAAAGAACAGGCTGATCAAGTTTTAAAAAATGGAAATATTGTACCAATTATTGAACCTGTTAAGAAAAATTTAAATCCGCTTCAAAGAACTACTGAACAATTTAAAATAAATGATGTATCTTGTGTAATAGTGGCTAATCCAAATGTTGGAGAATTTTCAAAAAATGAAAATAATGAATTAAAACAATTTTTATTGAATGAAACAAAAAAAGAGTTGGTAACTATTGGTATAATAGTAGACACTTCGTCCACGTTATTAGAATTGCAAAATTTGTTAAACTTATTTAAAGACTACAAGATAGCAATAATTCACAGAGGATTTTCAAATACAAAAGACCTCCATGATTTATTGAAACAATACTCTACAAAAATTCAATATAATATTTTCGTATCCAATGGAAATGAGAAACGATATAGAAGAAAGTTTAAAGATATTGGGAAAGGTATCGTTTTACGAAACGGCTTCAAACGTGAAAAAAATGCTCATTATAAAGATGAAGAGCCTTTTTCTGATTTGCACTTAGATTTCATTGAAGAAAACTTAGATGGATTTGGGGATTTTTTAATAGTTGGTGATGATTATTCTGATAGTGGAGGTCCAGCATGGGCAGTTGCAATTCATATGACATACTTGAAGAAAAATGAAGACGATGAAATGTTCATTAAGCATTATAAATCAGATAGAAGAGATGACAATAAGGATGCCGGCGGAAAATTCATAGAAGCACTCAAATATTTAGTAGAAGATGAAAAGCGTCATCATTTATATAATACAAAGGCCTCACAAGAATATATAGAACTTTACGAAAAGAAACTTTTCCGAGGATTGGGATACGCAAAGAAACTATCAATGCAAAACCATTTGGAGATAATTGCAAGATTTTTAGAGGAACAAAATGGATAGTTGCTGTGAAAAGTGTATCAATGATAAAATCATAAATGGTATCATTGAAAAAGAAGGTAGTGTTATCTCTGAATGTATTACCTGTGGATCTAGAAATATAAAATCTATAAAAATTAGTAATATAGTAGATTATTTTGAAATGTTATTGGAAATTTATGATGAGGAGGAGAGGAATGGGATTGATTTAGCTTTATTGATTCAAAACGATTGGGAAATATTTTTTAATCAAGAAATTGCATTAAAGCTTATACCAAAAATAATCCCTTACTCCATAAAGAAAAAATATCGACATAAACTTGATATACAGCCAGTAAAGGATGTGTGGGAAAATTTTAAAACTGAGATTAAGCACAATAATAGGTTTTTTTTAAAATTTGATGATTTTGATATAGAACGCTTTCGTGAGTGGTTGAATGAGTTAGCTGTGCAAACATCTAAAAAAAGAGTGCTTTATCGTGCAAGGATAAGTGAGGATAAAAAACTAATAGAAGTTGAAAAAATGGGAAAGCCGCCTGTTAAATTTGTAAAAAATGGTGGTAGAGCCAACCCCGTGGGTATCTCTTATTTATATACTGCTACTGATCGTTCTACAGCAATTGCTGAAGTACGTCCCCACAAAGGAGATGTAATTACTGTTGCAAAAATAAGAATTATTAGTAAATTAAGATTAGCCGATTTAAGAAATCCAAGAAAGGCCACTTCACCTTTTTCAAAAGAAAGTGAAGAAGCAAAGTTTATCTTCAAGTATATTTCATTGTTGCAGCATTTTGCAGAAGAGCTGTCAAAGCCTGTTCTTCCAAGAGATGCATATTTAGAATATCTTCCAAGCCAATATCTTTCAGAACTTATTAAAGATGCTGGATTTGATGGTTTTATTTTCAAAAGTTCTGTCGGGAAGGGTGATAATGTTGTTTTGTTTGATGATAAAAAAGTTGATATTGTTGAAGTAGAACTATTTGAGGTAAAAGAACTAAGATTTTTGACTGGATATAGACAGTAAACTGCATGCCCCTCCTGATGCCGCTGCTCAGACTGTTTTCGAAACCGGCAATGAAGTAGAAGAGCTGGCGTGTGAGCTGTTTCCTAATGGGGTGGAGGTGGCGTTTAGCAAAG
>JALWLM010000361.1 GCA_027084145.1 Crocinitomicaceae bacterium
CATTTCCACTACTTTTCAGCATCTCTATTTCTGCTTCAAACATGACTTTCTCTTTTTCATCTTCTTTCAGATTTAAAGCTTTGTAATGTTGATCCATAATGGATTTAAAGTCTGAATAAATTTCATCTTTTTTGTCGCGTGGAACAAACCCTATTTCATTAAATTGCTTGGTGAAGCTTTTTAAATCGTCAAGAATTTGTTTTTTATCTTCTCCTAAAACGTAAGATTTAATTTTTTCGATGAGTTCTTTTTTCTTATCGTAGTTGACAAGTAATTCTTTGTCTTTTTCTTTGAAGAATTCTTCTCTTGCATTAAAGAAAGCATCACAAGCACCTCTAAACTCCTTCCATAATCGTTGTTCCATTCTTGGACCTGCACTTCCGGCTTTTTTCCACTCGCTTTGAAGTCGCTTTAATTTGTCTGCAGTAGCTTTCCATTCAGTAGAGTTTTGCAACTCTTTTGCTTTTTCAATAAGGGTTTTCTTTTTCTTTTCTACTTCTTTGAATTGTTCAAAAAGACGACCGTAAAACTCTTTTTTGGTGTCAAAAAATTGGTCACAGTAAGATCTGAATTCTTTCCAAACTTCTTCATTTTCTTTTCTGGGTCCAAAACCGATATTTTTCCATTCCTCTTGAATTTCGAGCAATTTTTTAGTGGCTTTTTCCCAAGCTTTTTGAGTATTTAACTCTTGTATTTTACTAACAAATTCTTTTGTTTTTGCCAATAATTCTTTTTTCTTTTCCAGATTGGCAAGGAGTTGTTTTTTCTTGTCTTCGTAATAGCGGTTGATTTTATTATAAACAGAGCGAACTTCAGTCCAATAAGCATCTTTTAGTTTTTCCCATTCTTCATTAGGAACAGGACCTATATCATTCCACTCGTTTTGTAGTAATTTTAACTTACTTTCAACTTCTTTAATGTTTTCTAAAAGATTTAATTCTTTCATCCTTTTAATGACGCTTTCTTTGAGTTGAGCGTTACGATGAAAGTCATGTTCTTTGATTTGTTTGTAGATTTTAATATTGTAGTAGAAATCTTCGAGTAATTTGGAGTATTCTTTTTGTATTTCATTTCTTTTTTCTCTCGGAATATCTCCTATGGATTTCCATTTCTCTTGGATTTCCTTGAA
The DNA here is from genome assembly GCA_027084145.1 of Crocinitomicaceae bacterium. GTDB lineage: Bacteria > Bacteroidota > Bacteroidia > Flavobacteriales_D > Crocinitomicaceae > UBA4466. Next base: position 1,130 of record JALWLM010000361.1, read on the forward strand.
TGCGGCAAATGCTGCTCCGATGTTTTTTTCATTATCAACAACATCTTTTAATTGAGCAATTAAACTACGTTTTTCTGTAAGATTCTTTTGTTCAATACTATTTTTTAGCTCTAATTCTTTCTGTTTTTTGTTTCTATATTGATTATAAATTTCATAGAACACATCCTTCTCTTTCATTAAAGCTTCTAATCTTGCTTTTGCTTTTTCTTCTATTTCTTTTTCAGGATCTTCACCTTTATCTTTAGCATTTAATGATTCTACTTGAATTTTTCCTTCTTCAGTGAGAATATAATCATCAAACTTTCTTTTAAGTTCATTGACATCTCTACTGACGGTTAAAGTATCTTCATTTTGAGTTAATTCTTTAATGCGCTCTATAAAATTCATAGTCTTATTTAATAGTTTGTACTAAATCAAAATTAGTTAGTGTTACAAATTCTGAAATCCGTTGGTCTAAATCACCTTGTGTGACTTCCAATAATCTTTCTGTTCCAAATTTTTCACAGCAAAAAGAAGCTAATGCGGAGCCGTTAATAATGGCTCTTTTCATATTCTCAAAAGAGATGTCATCAGTGCTGGCAAGGTATCCGATAAAACCTCCGGCAAAAGTATCTCCTGCTCCTGTCGGGTCAAATACATCTTCTAACGGAAGCGCAGGAGCAAAGAAAACCTTGTCTTCGTGGAACAGTAAAGCACCGTGTTCTCCTTTTTTGATGATGAGGAATTCAGGTCCCATTTCCCGAATGACTTTATATGCTTTTACTAAAGAATATTCTTTAGATAGTTGTCTTGCTTCTTCATCATTGATGATAAGAATATCAACCATTGAGATGGTTTTTTTAAGATCGGCCAAAGCAATGTCCATCCAGAAATTCATGGTATCCATGGCTATAAATTTAGGACGTTTTTTTAAACGTTCTATTACAGTGCTTTGGACTTGAGGGCTTAAGTTTCCAAGCATTAGATAGTCAACATCTTGATAGCTTTCGGGAATGATTGGATCAAAATGTTCCAAGACGTTTAACTCCGTGATTAATGTATCACGTGTATTCATATCATTGTGATATTTTCCCGACCAAAAGAATGTTTTTTCTCCTTTTTTAATTTGAAGACCTTCTAAATCAATGTTTCTGCTTTTTAGTAAATCCAAGAATTCTTGGGGGAAATCTTCTCCGACGACAGAGACAAGTTTCTGATTATCTGTGAAAAAAGATGAAGCAAGGGCAATATAAGATCCTGCTCCTCCAATAATTTTATCTGTTTTTCCAAAAGGTGTTTCAATTGCATCAAAAGCAACCGAGCCAACTGTTAATAAACTCATAATAATGTTTTTTGTAAATGCAAAGATAATAGAATCATATAAGATATAAGAGCATGATACTCTTAATCTATCCTAAAATATTTTTTTCATTGTCAAATTGTCGATAAGCAATAAATACAGCAATGATAGCTATGAGAACCATTACGACAAAGCTAATGATTAAATATAAAGGATTGAGTGTACCTGCAATTAATTCTTTTGTTGCAAGAGATATATTTAATATGGGGATAGATGCAGTTACATAATTTAACTCTATTCCTGGGAACAGTCCGGTCATTGCAGGAAGTAAAATGATGATATTGAGAGGTGTAATGATACTTTGAGCTTCCTTGAAACTTTTCGCATACATGGCTATCGGAATCATTATTCCGGCAAAAAAGATAACTAAAGGAATAAGTAATAAAACCAATAAAGCAATAAAACGAAGGCTGATAATTTCATTAATAAGTTCTAATATTTTTTCTTCCTCCACAATGCCAAGGACTTCCACAGTAATATATATTCCTAACAAAGAAACAATTGCAGCAATAAATCCGGATAAAGCAACAACCCCCATTTTCCCTAATAATATTTGCCATCTTGTAACCGG
>JALWLM010000362.1 GCA_027084145.1 Crocinitomicaceae bacterium
AAACCAAAAAAAAAACTAGAAAAATATGAAAACAGGAAGTAAAGCATGGAAACAATTTATGGCAAAATTGTATGGTATTGGAGCATCTGTTGTAATTGTAGGGGCAATGTTTAAAATAATGCACTGGCCGGGAGCAGGACCAATGCTAGTAGCTGGATTATCAACAGAAGCAATTATATTTCTCTTTTCAGCATTTGAACCAATTCATGAAGATCCAAATTGGGAATTAGTTTACCCTGAATTAGCAATGGGAAAAGATGAAATCGACCATGACAATCTTCCTGTAGGAAGAGGAAGAGGAGCTTCAGGAACAGGTATTACTGAAAAATTAGATGAATTACTTGCTGAAGCAAAAATAGATAGTGAATTGATAGAAAGATTAGGTCAAGGTATGAGAGCTCTAGCTGATAATGTACAGCAAATTCAAAATACTACGGCAGTAGTATCAGCGACAGAAACTTATACAAACAGTCTACAAGCTGCAGCGGATAAAGTTTCTAATTTATCTGAAGCTTATGAAAAAGCATCTGTGGCAGTATCCGGACTAACTTCAACACAAGAAGAAGGACAATCTTTTGGAGAGCAAATGCAAAAACTTTCAAATAACTTGGCTGCACTTAATAATGTGTATGAACTACAATTAAAAGGTTCTTCTGCTCACTTAGAGGCTACAGAGAAATTCCAAGCGAAAGTACTTGATATGATGAATAACTTATCAGATTCTGTAGAAGATACAAGATTATATAAGGAGAACATGGCAATGCTTTCTAAAAACTTAACAGCATTGAATACAGTATATGGAAACATGTTAAATGCAATGACGATTACTAAGTAATTTTTAGTAAAAAATTAAATTATTAACCATTAAAATGATATAACGTCATGGCAGGAGGAAAAGAAACCCCGAGACAGAAGATGATAGGTATGATGTACCTCGTACTTACCGCTCTTTTGGCTCTTAACGTATCTAAATCAATCTTAGATGCTTTTGTAGCGATTGAAGAAAATACACAAGAAGCAAATATTGTCCAATATGATAGGGCAGAGGGATTTAAGGCTGATATTAAATCTGAAATATCGACTACAAAAGGACCAGAGAATAAGGCAAAACTTCAAAAGTTAAAACAAGTGCAGTCTAAAATGGAAGAAATTGATAAAGAGACTGCAAAGATGATTAAGTTTATTGATGAGTTGAAATTAGAGTTACTAGAGAAAAGTGGAGAAGATATTTCTAAAGTAGATCCGAATAATGAAGAAGTTATTGTTTGGCAAAAATATGATTCAAAGGAGCCTTGTAAACCTATGCGTTTAAATCTTGCCGCAGTACAAGCTAAAGATCAATACGATGTCCCTATGCATGTTCTTATCGGAGAAAACATCAAAAAACCAACGGGAAAAGGAATGAAGTTATGGAATGACTTTAATAATTATCGTGTTCGTCTGGTTGAAATGATTGGGACCTATGAATGGGGAGGAAAGAAATTTGATTTTAAAGCGAAACACATCAATGATTTTAAGGACTTTAAAGACTTATTAAAGAAGGTCGAAAAAATGGTTGATGAGAATAAAAAAGCAAATTTAAAAGAAGACAGACAGGTTTTAATAGAAACTTATATGGGCTTGACTAAAAAAGAAAGAAGCAAAGTTCATGATGTTAAGGATGTTCATTGGATTGGAAAGACATTTGATCATGCTCCTTTAGTAGCAGCGATAGCATCTCTTTCTTCTCTTCAACAAGATATTTTGTCTGCTAGAGCTTTAGCATTAGCACACTGGAAATCAAAAGTATCTACAGGAGAGTATAGCTTTAATAAAATTGTAGGTTTAGCTTATGGACCGGAGGTTGCTAATACAGGAGACTCTGTAACTATACAAGTAATGATGGCAGCGTTTGATTCGGATAATCAACCGCAGGTGAAAGTTACGGAAGGACCTGAAGGTGTTAAAGTTGTTTATCCCGGAAATGGGCAAGGTTTAGTTCAATTTAGAGTAGGAAGTGCTACACAGACTATTAAAGGAACGGTTACAATTAAAAATAAATCCGGAGTACCAAAAACTGAAAATTGGGAAAAAGAAATTATTGTAATGAAACCTTCTGGTTCAATTGAATTACCGGAGTTAAATGTACTTTATAGAGGATATCCTAATAAAGTAAATGCTACAGCCTCAGGTTATGATCAAACAGTACTTGGGGGAACAGGAGTGAGTATTTCTAAAAGTGGAGATGGTTGGATTGCTAAACCAGTTGGAAGAAGCCGTAAAGCATATTTAACTGTAACAGGTAAAAACTCAGCTACAGGACAATCAAAGCAATTGAAAAAAGTTGAGTATAGAGTTTCTAACTTGCCGGATCCTGAAATATATTGGGGTGCAGCGAAATCAGGGCAAAAAGGGAGTAAGTATGAAACTAAGTTATTCGCTAAATATCCACCGGAGATTCCTTTAAATGCTACTTTTAGAATTAAATCATGGGAATGTGTTATACCTGGAGCTCCCGGAAGACCACCAATGGGTTCTGGAAGCAATGTAGCAGGAGCAACACGTTTGATTAAGCAAGCGAAGCCGGGAACAACAATTACTTTTGTTTGTAAGGTTATTGGTCCTGACGGAATTACTCGAACAAGAGTAGGTGCATTTAAGATATAAAAAAATAGGATTATGAAAAAGTTAATATATTCAATCGTATCACTTTTCGTGTTGACACAAGGAATTGTGGCGCAACCGGAAGAAATAAATGGAGGGCCAATCAATGTCCCAACGGATGGGATTATTGATGGGGTATTTATTCAAGAACATATTCCAACAAAACGTTTGATTCCTTATGAATATGTAAGAGAAGCGGATGTGATATGGAGTAAACGGGTATTTGAGTATATTGACTTGAGAGAAAAGATGAATCTCCCTTTGTATTATCCATTAGATGAAATACTTGAAAATACTTGGGTAAGACATGCTAGCAGATGGAGTCTTTGGACAATTATTCGTCACCATGTAATGAATGGAGATTTGAGAGTTTTTTCTCCTTATAATCCTAA
>JALWLM010000363.1 GCA_027084145.1 Crocinitomicaceae bacterium
TGGCTTCAAATTTACTGACATTATTACTGTTTGGAAAATAGTCACTATAGTTAAATTGACCAAGCGTAATTTCAGCTTCAATCTTGTTAAGGATATTTTTTAAGCGTTTTCGATTCGCAGGGGTATCGTTTAATGCCGTCTGTTCTCTGCAGCGTACCCCGTTATAGCGAAAGTCCAGAAATAACTTGCCATTATCTTTTCGTCTTCTAATACTAGCCATAAATTGTACCTCCATTAGCCATTGGGATAGACAGGGCGGCTCTTGAGTGACTAAGCATCTCTTCTTCCACCTCCTCCCAGATATATAAAATCTTCCGGCCATTAAAAGGCCGAATGTAATGATGCCCTTCTAACAAGACAGAATCTTTTAAGCGTTCACGAATCGTACGTGGGTCGTATTTAATGCGTTCAGCCAGTTCTTCAGTAGTTAAATAAATAGCCATAAGTATTTCCTTTATTTTGGTTGTGTAACATATATGGTGCGTATGCACCATGAGACAATATTAACACACCATATGTGGTTGTCAAGTGTTTTTGCACCATAAATGGTGCATATGTAATTAATATGGTATGATCACACCATGAACAGAGGAGATATTTATGAGGTGTTAGATGATTAGATTTTTGTTAAAAGAACGAATTGCAGATAAAGAATTTAAGGAAAAGCGTAAAGTAACATTGGATGAGATATCTAAAGCAACAGGAATAAGTCGAAATACTATTTCCCGAATTGCAAATACACATGGTTATAATTCAACTACAGATGCTCTTGATAAATTATGTGATTATTTCCAGTGTGAGCTCTGCAAAATAGCAGAGCACATACCGGATTCTGACCAGTCTGCTGAGTAGCACAGTAATGGCTAAATGCTGAAAGTAACCAATACTGTTGTTTTGACATGGTTTCTGCAAACCTGTTCAAGCCATAAAACCAATCGGCTTCGATTGATTTTTTTTGTACTGACATTCCTGTTTCAGTAATTCGGCAATCTCTTTGGTATTATCCACCCCAAGTATTTCACAGCGTCGCTTAACAACAGAAAAATCTCCTGGCGTCAGAGATTTTAACTGAAGCAATTCCTGTGGTGGTTTAAGATTAAAATAATGTTCAAAAGCCAGATTAACCTGCCCTGGGGTTAAATAAGTAAATTCTATTTTATGATCAAAGCGCCGTAGAGATGCATCATCCACAAAATCGATTAAATTAGTTGTGCAGCAAAAGGGGATGTCATAAGAATCAATACAGATCAAAATTTCCGAAACCATATTTCTTTCCCATTGTTGGGACAGACCGCTCCGGTTAGCAAGTATCGAATCAGCTTCATCAATTATAAGCATAGCCTTATTTTTATGAGCCTCTTCAAATGCCTGCCGAATACTCTTCTCTGTTTCACCCACATACCTTGAAAGCAGATCAGAGGGGCGTTTTTCAATAACCGGAATGCGCATCAGATAAGCAACATAGCGTGCAAATGCACTTTTGCCTGTACCCGGAGGACCATACAGAAAAAAGGACTGATTCTGCACATCGCTTAATACCACTTGATGCAACATACGCTCAGATAAATTTACAGAAACTAACTGTAAATTAAAATCACTCTCATTTTTCTTGCCGGAATTAAATTTAATGCCCATAGCACTGACATAGCCACGGATGATATGCTCAACTTCAGAAGATGAGCGTTCAGCAAGGCGAATACTTCTGGCCACAGATGAAGTAATGCCCGGAGTAATACCGGGATTTTCTGCCAGAACATTAACCAGTTCCGGGTTTAATTTAATCTTGTTTTTTTGAAGATGTTTATACCATATACGTATCCGGTTTTCTAAGGGAGGTGCCTCCAGTTTTAGTATATACGTCATGCGGCGCAAAAAAGAAGGATCCACCCCTTTAACACTATTACTGGTCCAGAAGGTTGGAACCGGGTTGGTTTCTAATAATTGATTAAGGTAAACCTTTGAACCATCAGTCTGCCCTGAATGGTCTTCACCTAATAAGGCAAACAGGCCTGCAGAGGGTGAAGAAAAAATATCTTCCATCTCATCAAATAAAACAATGACTTTTTTTTGTCGGGAAAGTAAGCGTTGAGTCATTCGAATCAGTGAAAGCCGTTCGCTTCTGTCAGGTTCATTGCCATTAATATTTTCTCCGGCACTATAAAGCCTTAACCCCAGTCTTTTGGCAATCACTTTACAGAGCTCGGTTTTACCCGTACCTGGCGCACCGTAAATTAAAACATTAACCCCGGTAGCCTTTTGTTTGAGACTGCCCTTAAGCAGATCGAAAATATAATTACGGTTTTTCTTCAGGTAATAAAAGTCTTTCCAGGCAAGCCCGGGTTTTAAAGGTTTACCCACCAATAGTTTATTGAGTGCTTTTAAATCAGGAATATAATTATCCAGCAAATTTACCATGGTGCTGGATAATTCCACACCAATACTGCTGTTCATAATCAAGTGCTTTTGAGCATTGTTAAGTAACTTCTCCTTCATAAGCCTGGAATCACCGCTCAGACAGGCAAGTATCTTGTCAGGTTTAACAGACAGAAAAGCAGCCAGAACAACTTCAGAAGAATGACCACATTGCTCCAGCTTATCCCCTATGGAAGAAAAGCTGCTCATATTCTGATATAAAAAAGCAACCGTGAATATGCCCCGTTCAGTTTTGTTAAGAGAGTAAAAATCGGCCAGCAGCTGCAGGGTTCTGAATTTTTGACCAGGAACCGCTTTAGACTTTTTCATTCTGGCATCAATGGCCTTTAAAGTTGACCGTGCAATATTTTTAGTGACTTTTGTTTCCGGAGTTTCAGAAAAAGAAGTAAATAAATTCTCAGCGGTTGGTTTTATCGAGGGTTTAATTCCAAGCTGTGCAGAATTATCCAATATACCGTCAATAATACTCCAGCGGGTTTCGGGTGAATGGCTAAAGTAATGTAAGGAATTTTTGATATAACCCAGGACTAACCATTGTTCATACATAACAGACATAGCATGACCTCTTACAGATAATAAATCGAGTATTAATAC
>JALWLM010000364.1 GCA_027084145.1 Crocinitomicaceae bacterium
GTTATGATGTAACCGTATCTAAATTAAACAATGGTATTTCAGGAGGTTCTCATGAAATTTCATTAGGGCTAGATCTTAATTGTAGAAAAAAACCACAAACATTTAAAACAATTTCTTGCCCGTCTTTTTAATGAAGATTAATATTGGTGAACGATTTTACCTTTAATCATAACAATTTTAGCAAAGTTGTCTTTAAACTTTTTATGACTCATTACAGGGTATTCAAAAATACTTAATGTAGCATCTTTTCCTTTCTCTAAACTGCCTAATTGATTTTCTTGAAAAGAAGCAAATGCTGCCCATATTGTCATTCCTTTGATGCAATCATTTAATTTGAGGGCTTCTTCTTTCTGAAACCCGATCGAAGGGAAATTGTTCTTATCTTTTCGTTGTACAGCAGCGTGTATTGTTAAAAAGGGGTTGATCGATTCTACAGGAAAATCCGTACCGATAGCCAACATGCCGAAGTGCTCTTGAAGTGTGCGATAAGCGTAAGCTCCTTTCATTCTTGCTTTTCCCAATCTTTTTTCAGCCCAGCGTTGGTCTGATGTAGCGTGTGTTGGTTGGATACTCGGGAATACTCCTGCTTGTGAGAATAGAATAAAATCTTTTGGATCAATAACTTGTGCATGTTCGATTCTCCATCGATGATCCGGTTTTTGTTCAAAAACTTTCTGATAGAGGTTAAGTATGATTTGATTAGTAGAATCTCCAATAGCATGAGTATTCATTTGATAATCATGCGTTAAACAGAAATCGGCAATTTCTTGTATTTTTTTTATTGGAGTAACCAAAAAACCATGATGAGCGGGTGCATCTGCATATGCTTTTTTCAATAAAGCTCCTCTGGAGCCTAATGCTCCGTCTCCAAAAACTTTAAAACTGCGGATATACAGATTTTTATTTTTGTAGTGACCGTTCTGTTTTACAAAATCAAAATTGATTTTAGTAGGTAAAAGCATAGCATATACATTGATAATCAATTTTTTATCATTTACCAATTCATTTAATACTTTAAATTCTTTATGAGTGATTCCAGCTTCGTGGACTCCTGTTATTCCTTTGCTTAAAAGTTCTTTTTGAATTTCAATAATTTCTTGTTTCAATTCTTTTTCAGGAAAATCCGGTAAGATTTCTGCAATTAGATTCATAGCATTGTCAATAAAAATTCCGGTTGGTTGTTTTTTATCATTAAAGATTATTTTACCTCCTTCTATTGTTTGCTGAAGGTTTTGATTATCACATAGCGATATCATTTGATGATTAGCTAGTATAGCATGTCCGTCAATTCTGTAAAGACAAGCAGGGGTATTTGGAAAGGCTTTGTTTAAGAAATCGTTTGTTGGCATTTCTTCTCCCCATAACTCTTGGTTCCAGCCTCTTCCGATAATAAAAGAGCGTTGATATTTTTTTTGATATTTTTTGATTCTTTGGATAATTTCTTCTTTTGATTTGCAATCAACTAAGTTTACACTTAATCTTTGTCTGGCATAGGAGAATAAATGTCCGTGAGCATCTGTAAATCCCGGATAAACATCTGCTTTTCCGGCATCAATAATATTATCAGCTTTATATTTATTTAAAATCTGTCTTTCTGCGCCTACCTCTACAATTTTACCGTCTTTTATTGCTATGGCGTCTTGTTCTTCCAGCCAATCAGTCATTGTATGAATCTTGGCATTATGTATAATCGTATCAACTTTTTCTTTTTTAAAGCATGAAGACAAGGTGAATACAAACAAAAGTGAAATTAAATATATGCTTTTCATTGTATGGTGTGGTTTAATCAATAAGTGGCAACACGATAAAATATTTTTCAACCGGACTGGATAATGCTGAAATATTGAGATTATCAGAAGCTTTAGCTACGTCCATAATATCTCCGTTTTTCATTAATAAATTGATATTTTCATGTTTATCATTGTATGCGCTATTGGAGAGTTTATCGGTGTAAAGAAAGAAATTGACTTCGTGGGAAGATAGTTTCATTTTATCCGCCAATTTGCTTTTTGTTTTCTGTATCTCGTCTTCACTGAAAGCGGTTTTCTTTATTTTTATTTTAAATAAGTTGCGATTAATCAACCGTTTGGATAATTCAGACAATACTTTGTCATCATGAAATTGCCATACTTTAATGGCGTTCATAATATCATAATCGTCTAATAATGCAAAGTTTGTTAAGACCTCACTGCGATTAAAGAAGCTTTCTTTTTTGATTTCATTTTTCAAAAAGAAATGAAGTGCAGGAGAAGCAAAAAGTTGAACATTATCCTTTGAAAGTTCTTTTGCTCTTCGAAGGATATTAATCAACATGTATTCGGCGGCAACAACTGTTTTATGAAGATACACTTGCCAATACATAATTCTACGGGCAACAATGAATTTTTCGATAGAATAAATCCCTTTTTCTTCTACAACAAGTTGATCATCAACAACATCTAACATTTCAATAATCCGGTCGCTTCCTATTTTTCCTTCGCTTACACCGGTATAGAAGCTATCTCTATTGAGATAATCCATGCGATCCATATCTAATTGCCCCGAAACTAACTGGTGTAAGAATTTTTTATGGTAATCATCTTTAAAAATTTTCAATGCAAGATTCAGATCCCTATTAAATTCATTATTTAATTTTTCAATAAAAAGGGTAGAAATAATTTCATGAGAAATACCATTGGCAATATCGTACTCTAAGGCATGACTAAATGGTCCGTGTCCGATGTCGTGTAATAAAATAGCAAGCAGAACGCCTTTTTCTTCTTCTACGGTAATTTCTACTCCTTTCTTTTTGAGTGTAGAAATTGCTTTAGTCATCAGATGCATTGCTCCAAGCACATGATGAAATCTGGTATGAAGCGCTCCCGGATAAACGAGATGTGTTAGACCTAATTGTGTTATTCTGCGTAGTCTTTGGAAATAAGGATGCTGAATGATGTCAAAAATTATTTCATATGGAATAGAAATAAAACCATAAACAGGATCGTTAAATATCTTTTTTTTGTTATTAATGTTTATATTTGAGAGAGA
>JALWLM010000365.1 GCA_027084145.1 Crocinitomicaceae bacterium
AAAATGCTTTTACCGTATCGCCAACTTTAAAAAACATTTGATCCGCAATACGTTTGGACACCAAAATAGCGTTTTTTTCTTTATTATAATTGGGAATTTTACCCTGAATAAGATGTGATTGAAAAAAACTCCAATCAAAATTTTCATCAATCCCTTTCATCATTGCCCCCAATATCTCATGCTGTTCTAAATCTTTGGATACAAATAATACAGGTTTGTAACCAACAGGGTGAACATGTTTAATCTCTTTATCGGCTTTTAACAATGGTAAGAAACTTTGCTTTTTTCTTATCGGTACACTTTCAAAAACAGAAAACTCTCCGGCAGAAGCAATGAAGAAGTGAGCTGAAAAACCACTTATTTTTTTGCGTATTTCTTGCTTAAAGCCTGTAACAACTGCAATAGTGATTAAATTAACGATTATTGCTAAAGCAATACTAATTATAGAAATACGAATGATTGGACGGGTATTTTTCTTACCTTTGACAACACTTTTAAGTGACCTTTTCGATATGAAGAATTCAAATCTCACCCTTTTTTTGGGGCTAAAATACATAAAGCAACTTTGCTTCGGAAGTTTTTTCTTGATTTTGATGCTTTCTTGTGTTCACCCAACCGAAAAAAAAGAATATTCTCCTCAAAAAAAAATACTCCCCGGTGCTTATCAAACAAATGAGTACATTCCTTTATTGAACGGTAAAAAGGTCGGAGTTGTCGCCAATCAAAGTTCTCTAATAGGAGTAACTCATTTAGTCGATTCTTTATTAAAACTACAAATAGATATTGTCAAAGTATTTTCTCCCGAACATGGATTTCGAGGAGATGCTGATGCCGGAGAACATATTGAAAATCAAAAAGATTCTAAAACAGGAATACCGATTATTTCTCTTTACGGCAAAAACAAAAAACCGACAAATGCACAATTAAAGGACATTGATGTGATTGTCTTCGACCTACAAGATGTAGGTGTGCGATTTTATACTTACATATCCACACTTCATTATGTCTTACAAGCTTGCGGAGAAAATCATATCCCTGTAATCGTATTAGACAGACCAAACCCTAACGGACATTATATCGATGGACCTGTATTAAAAGAAAAATTTCAATCTTTTGTTGGAATGCACCCTGTTCCTGTTGTGTATGGTATGACTATCGGTGAATATGCCAAAATGATTCTGGGAGAAAATTGGATTTCTCTTAAAGAAAATCAAACCTTAAATTTAACGGTTATCCCTTGTAAAAATTATACTCATTCATCTCCTTATCATCTGCCTGTTGCCCCTTCTCCAAATCTGAAAAGTGATTTGGCAATTGCTTTGTATCCGAGTCTTTGCTTTTTTGAAGGAACAACGGTTTCCGTAGGTAGAGGTACGGATTTCCCATTTGAATGTTATGGGCATCCTCATTTCCCTGAAACAGGTTTTTCATTTATCCCCCTATCAAAAAAAGGTGCTAAATATCCAAAACACAAAGGAACAAAATGCAACGGCTATCATTTAAATGAAGACAAATATATGAGAATGAACCGACTCGATTTAAGTTTTCTACTAAACGCCAACAAATTATTGAAAAATGAAGAATGGATAAACCGACCTCGATTTCTTGATCTTTTGGCAGGAAACGATACATTACGTCAACAGATATTATCAGGAAAAAGCGAAAAAGAAATACGGGAAACTTGGAAAAAAGATATCGAATCGTTCAAAATCATTCGTGAAAAGTATTTAATCTATCGATAAATTGTAAAAAAAAAGTATCTTTAACTAAAAGACTAAAAATGGATATTAAAACAAAGTTTTATTTTCAAGTATTATTAGGATCAATTATCATTGGTGCTGTAGTATTTTTAGTTTTAAGATATCTCATGCGAGGTCCTGCTTTTATTAAGGTGCTTGCATTAGGATTGATTGCTATTACCTGTTATCTAGTGATTAATGATTTAGTTAAACGTTATAAAAACCAATAAAAATGAATTTTCAAGAAACATTTAAAAATAATGATTTTAAAGTCGATGTAAATAAAGTGCCCAAATATGTCTTAATAGGGGTTATCGGATTAATTCTAATTGTAATGTTTTTGATGTCATGGCAAAGTGTTGAACCAGGAGAAGAAGGCTTTATTTATCGTCCATACGGTGATGGTGTTGATGTCAATGAACCTGTTTTGGACGAAGGAACTTACTTTATTGCCCCTTGGAATGAACTCATTACATACAGTATTCGACAAAAAACAGCGAAATATATTTCTACGGTAATGGACATTAATGGAACAAATATTGAAGTTGATGTTGCCGTAAGATACGCTGTCAAAAAAGGAAAAACTCCGCATCTCCACATGAAACATGGTCGAAATTTTATTGAATTTATCAATGATAAATCAAAAGGAGCCATCAAAGACGTTATAGGGCGATATACATACGAACAAGTTTATAGCTCTAAACGAGAAGCGTTAGAAGGTGAAATTGAAGAATTATTGAAAGAAGATTTTGATAAAAATTTCATTTCATTGGCTTATGTGGAAATTGCAGATGTTAATCTGCCTCCAAATATCGCGCAAGAAATCATCAATAAAGAAACTCAAAAACAAAGAAACTTAACAGCTAAGGAAAAGCAAAAAGAAGAAGAATATTTAGCAAACGCAAGAATAGAAAAAGCTCGCGGTGATTCTTCTTTAGTTATTTCTGCACGATTTAAAGCGGAAGCTATTCAGTTAGAGGCAGAACAAATAGCCAAGAATCCACAATATATTGAACTCAAAAAATGGGAAAAATGGGACGGAAAAGGTTCTCCTTACGGTCAATCTAATGTGTTTGGATCAGGTGTGCAAATTTTAAAAGGATATAAGTAAAAGACGGTTTGCTTTTTGTAATACCTTTTGATAAAATCCTATTCATGCGAAATACTATCGTATTTATTTTCTTATTATTTTTCAGTTCGACATTTGGCCAAAAACTTCGTGTCTACTTTGACCATAAACAGTTTTTTGCTCCCGGCTATGGGAATTATAAAGAATTTATTTTCCAATTTGCCGGAGAATCTGTTTATTATCAGCAACAAGGAGATACATTACAGGGAAAAATTGATTTTTTCATTCAAATTAAAGACGATAAAAATCAAATTGTAAAAGAAGAACAATACATTCTTCAAACTCCTGCTTTTACCCATCATCAGATTAGTGATTTCTTTGAAATCAAACGCTATCCTCTTCTTCCGGGCACATATACTTTATATTTAAAAATCAAAGATACCTATGATAGTATCCCCGTATCAGCATATCAACCGTTTACTGTTAGAGACTTTTCAAAAAAAACATCTATTTCAGATCTAACCGTTATTGAATACGCAACAAAAGGAGATGGTAATTCAATTTTTTTTAAATCCGGTTATGATATTATTCCCAGACTTGTCAATTTTTTTCCAAAAGACATTAATACCCTTCCTTATTATATTGAAGTATACCCTAAAGACGATACATCTAATAAAGTGATTATCAAAGAAAAAATAATGGATAAAGAAGAAAAAGAATTGTTTGAATTTACCCGCTTTATTAAGAAAGAAAAACAAGCTGTTATCCCTATTATTGAACAAATAGACATTTCATCATTACATACAGGAAGTTATATTTTAGAACTTTCCATTTTAGATTCCTTGGGAAAAGAAACGGCAAAAACACGTTACTATTTCGACAGAGATAATCCTCCCAACTACACCTATTTGAATGAAGAGATTGTTATTGATCCCGCTTTTCAAGAATCAATTCCCTCCGATAGTGTTTTTTACTATCTTGAAAGCTTGATACCTATCTCTCCTCATGAAGAAACCGAACATATTTTAAAAATTTCAAAAGAAAGAAATCCTGAAAAAGCAAGAAAACACATTCAAATTTATTGGGCGAAAACAGCCCCAAAAAACACTCATGATCATTGGCTCTTATATAAAAGGCAAGTTATTGGTGTCGAAAAAGAATTTGGTACAAGCCTGAAACATGGCTTTCAAACAGATAGAGGTCGAATATTTTTAAAATACGGAGCCCCTTCTTTCAGAAGAATACATCCCAGCTTAGCAAATGAATATCCTTACGAACAATGGGAATATAATCGTATCAATCAGCAAAGCAACTGTTTTTTCATATTCTACAATCCTTCAATGGCTGATGATGATTATTTATTATTGCATTCTAATGTTCGAGGAGAACTTTCTAATCCCAATTGGCAAATCGAATTAAGTCGACGTTCCGGAGGAAATATAGGGAATTAATATAGTTTTGCATTTATGGAAGAAATAGCAATCGTTATACTCAACTGGAACGGGAAACAATTGATGGAAAAATTTCTCCCCTCCATTACTTCGTATTCAGAAAATGCCCAAATCATTATTGCAGACAACCATTCAACAGATGATTCCATTGAGTTTCTACAAAAAGAATATCCTCAAATTACCATTGTGAGAAATCAAACCAATGGAGGATTTGCCAAAGGATACAATGATGCTTTAAAACATATCAATGCTAAATACTACCTTCTTTTAAACAATGATGTGGAAGTAACTAAAAACTGGTTGAAACCTCTTATAGAGAAAATGAAAGATAAAAAAATAGCCGGATGTCAACCAAAGATACTTTCTTATAATGAAAAACATAAATTTGAATACGCAGGTGCCTCGGGAGGATTTTTAGATAGCAATTACTATCCTTTTTGTCGTGGAAGAATTTTTGATACGGTTGAAGAAGACAAAGGACAATATGATTATGATTTGGAAGTATTTTGGACAAGCGGTGCATGTATGCTCATTCGTTCGAATATTTTTTGGGAAGCAGGCGGATTTGATGAGGACTTCTTTGCTCACATGGAAGAAATAGACTTATGTTGGCGAGTTAAAAAATTAGGATATTCTTTTTATGCTGTTTCGGGTTCTAAAGTTTATCACGTGGGAGGAGGAACGTTGAACTATCAATCTACAAGAAAAGTTTATTTAAATTTTAGAAACAATTTGATGATGCTTATCAAAAATCATCAAGGTCTCTTATTTCCCAAATTATTCTACCGTTTATGTTTAGATGGAATTGCAGGAGTAAATTTTCTGATAAAAGGTCAATTTAATTTTGTATTTGCCATTATTAAAGCGCATTTTTGGAATTACAGAAATCTTCTTGCAACACTAAAAAAACGGAAAGTTATTCAACAAAAAACAGTAACTCCTAAAATAAATACACTGTATCGAGGAAATATTATTTGGGATTATTTTGTTAAAAAAAACAAATATTTTTCCCGTTTAAATAAACGTTTATTTGAATAAATCCTCTTTTTCATCTAATTTTCAACTCAATTTTAATCCTATATTTGCGCCATGTCTCAACCGAAAATAACAATAGCTATTGATGGCTTTTCTTCCTGCGGTAAAAGTACACTCGCAAGAGATTTGGCTAAGAAATTGGGTTATATCTTTATAGATTCCGGTGCAATGTATCGTGGAATAACCTTGTACGCACTTGAAAACGGGATAATCTCAAAAGAACATTTTGATAAAGAAAAGCTCATTGAAGAATTAAAAAATATTCAATTAAAATTTGTACTTAATGAAGATACGCAATTACCCGAGTTATATCTCAATGGTAAAAATGTATCCAAAGAAATAAGGACACTTCGCGTTTCGGCTTTAACCTCTAAAATTGCAACGATTAAAGAAGTTCGAGAAAAGCTTGTTTCACTTCAACAGGAAATGGGAAAAAAAGGTGGAATCATTATGGATGGTCGCGATATCGGTTCTGTTGTTTTTCCTGATGCCGAGGTAAAATTATTTGTCACTGCCGACGTTGAAGAACGAACAAGGAGGCGACATCAAGAACTTTCTGAACGAGGTCAAAAAATATCCAAAGAAGAAGTCAAAAAAAACTTGCAAGAACGAGACATTAGAGATGCTACAAGAGAAGAAAGTCCATTAGTAAAAACCAATGACGCTATTGTTATTGATACCACAGAATTGAGCCGGGAAGAGCAATTACAAAAGGCTCTTGAAATTGTTCGTGAAAAAATCAAATCACTCTCAAAACATTGAATAAAGGTATTTTCTACATTATTCTCTCCGGACTTAGCTTTGCTATTGTCAATTTCTTCGTTAAAATATTAGGAACAGGAAATGGTACTTTTCTTTTGGATCATGTTCAGAAATACCCTGCTCACGAATTGGTTTTAGCTCGATCAATTGTTTCTTTTTCTTTAAGCGCATGGGTGGTTAGACGAAAAAAAATCCCCTTTTTAGGACATAATAAAAAATGGCTGCTTATTCGTGGTTTTGCAGGAACAATTGCCTTAACTTTATTCTTTTACACCATCAACCATTTACCCATTGCTTTAGCTACAGTCATTCAATATCTCTCTCCTATTTTCACTATACTCTTAGCTATCATTTTTCTTAAAGAAAAAGTATTGCCTTTACAATGGTTTTTCATTCTATTCTCTTTTTCGGGAGTAGGTCTCATTGCAATCGATAAATTATTTAATTTAAGTGACGTTTCTGAAAGCTTCTCTTTTTTTCATATAGGAATCGGTATTTTATCCGCTTCATTATCCGGATTAGCTTATACAGCAGTTATGAAGCTAAAAAAAACTGATGCCCCCATTACAATTGTCATGTATTTTCCTATGGTAGCAATTCCTTTAATGACACTACTTTGTCTATGGAAATTTACATTTCCTCAAGGAATAGAATGGTTATTTTTAATTTTCATCGGATTGTTTACTCAATCCGCACAGATATTTTTGACCAAAGCACTTCATTTGGGTGATGCATCCGTTATTACTCCCTTCCAATATTTAGGAATCATTTACATGTATCTTATTGGTTATTTTGCATTTAATGAACGTTTAAGTTTTGTTATCAATTTAGGAATTGTAATTATACTTTCCGGAATATTGGCAAATACATTACTTTCTGTATGGAATAAAAAACGAATTAAAAATCGTTAAAAAATGCTATCTTTGTTTTATGGGAAAAATAGAAAGAGATAAAATTGCTCAATTTAAAAATCTTGAATTGCTTGCAAAACAAGTTGTTGAAGGTTTTATCACCGGATTACATAAAAGCCCCTTTCATGGTTTTTCCGTTGAATTCGCCGAACACCGTCTTTATAATAAGGGAGAATCAACAAGACATATCGACTGGAAACTTTATGCTAAGACAGAAAAACTCTTTACAAAAAAATATGAGGAAGAAACCAATTTGCGTTGTCAAATTGTTATTGATTGCTCAGGATCAATGTTTTTCCCTGAAAATGAAGAAAACAATAAATTAACCTTTTCCATTTATGCAGCCGCCTCTCTTATCGAATTAATGAAAAGACAAAGAGATGCCGTCGGGCTAACCCTTTTTACCGACAAAATAGAATTGCATACTAAAGCAAAATCTTCCATTAGGCATCATCGTTTTTTGTTTGCTCAAATGGAAAAATACATGCAAAAATATTCGGATATTTTTCGAAAAAAAAGTGCAACCATTGATGTTCTACATGATGTTGCAGAATTAACACATCAACGAAGTTTAATTATTATATTCACCGATTTAATGGAAGACCCTGATAATAAAGATGAACTTTTCAGAGCACTTCAACATCTCAAACACAACAAACACGAAGTCATTTTATTTCATACCACGGATAAATCTAAAGAAATTGATTTTGACCTGGAAAACAGACCCTATCATTTAGTTGATATGGAAACCGGAGAAAAAATAAAACTTCAACCCTATGAGTTAAGAGAAGAATATCAACGTTCTATCTCTACGTATTTTAATGAAATAAAAATCAAATGTGCCGATTATCATATCGACTTCGTCGAAGCTGATATTCGACAAGGATATTACGATGTACTCCTTAATTACTTATTGAAACGTCAACGATTATTTTAATTATTAGAAACATAAAAAATGAAGCAAATGAAAAAAATAAAACTAACATTAATCGGATTCTTAATTTCTCAAGCAGGAATAGCTCAAAACTCACTTTTTATTCCAAGTACATTAAGTGGAACAAACATCAGTTTAACACTACAATATGGTACTCATTCCTTTTTAAATGGGCAACTTACAAATACAATGGGAGCAAACGGAGATATATTGGGTCCTACTTTAATACTTAATCAAGGAGATTTTGTGAATTTTTCCGTTGAAAACCAATTAGCAGATACAACAACCATTCATTGGCACGGATTACATGTTGCTCCAGAAAATGATGGAGGTCCTCATACTCCTATTATTCCAAATACAACTTGGACTCCAAGTTTTACCATTATGGATAAAGCTGCAACTTACTGGTATCATCCTCACCTTCACCACCACACCAATGAGCATGTTTCCAAAGGAATTTCAGGGATAATAATTGTTAAAGATAGCATTGAAGCAAACCTTAATCTTCCGAGAGATTACGGTGTTGATGATTTTCCTTTGATTATTCAAACAAAAGATTTTGATACAAACAACCAAATTGTTGTCCATTCTAATTCCGATGATGTTGTAATGGTAAATGCTACAATAGATCCTTTCCTTGATGTACCGGGACAGATTGTACGTTTTAGGATATTAAACGGTTCTTCTCAGCGTGCTTTTAATCTTGGGCTTAGCAATAATTTATCATTCTATCAAATTGCCTCTGATGGAGGTCTACTATCTACACCTGTTCAACTAACCCGACTATTGATTACTCCCGGAGAAAGAGCTGAAATTTTAGTAGATTTATCAAGTATGATCGGGCAAACCGTATATATCAAAAGTTATGCTTCCGAATTGCAAAATGGAATTTACGGTGCAACAAATCCGGGTATGGCTCCTTTTATGACAATGAACGGATATAATCCAAACCCTCTAAATGGTACTGACTTTAACATCCTTCAACTTAATGTGGGAAATCAAACAGCTACTCCTGTTACCAGTATTCCTTCTAATTTAGTAACTGTCACCCCTATTCCCGAAGCAGATGCTGATATTACAAGAAATTTGACATTCACCCCTGTTTCTATGGGACCTAATCAATTGAATGGAGAGTTTTTAATCAACGGAGTATCAATGGATATGAATGTTATTAACTATACGATTCCTTTAAACAATACCGAAATATGGGAGTTGACGAACCAATCGGCAATTTCCCATCCTTTCCATATCCATGACGTTCAATTCTATATATTAACAAGAAACGGTTCCACTCCTCCTCTTAATGAACAAGGGAGAAAAGATGTTGTTTTAGTAAAACCTCAAGAGACTGTAAGATTCATTACTAAATTTGAAGATTTCACTAATGATATAGTACCATACATGTATCACTGTCATTTACTAACCCATGAAGATGGAGGTATGATGGGACAATTCATTGTTTCTGATCAACTCTCTATTAATGAGATAACAAAAGATGATATTACTGTTTACCCTAACCCTAGTAATGGTAAAGTATATGTGAAAATAGATAAAATCCCTTCAAAGGTAATCGTTCGAGATATTTTAGGACGAAAAATAGAAACAACAAAACAAATAAAAAACAAGCTCATTGTTTTTAATAATTTACCTTCAGGAACGAATATTATTACACTGGAATATGAAGATTCAACAATAACTAAACGAGTAATTATTGAATAGTAGAACAAAGTAAATAAATACTCTTACATTGGATAATGTTTCGTAACATAAAATAGAATCTGATTATATTCGTAATAAAAAATTGAACAATGAATATTTTAGTCGATAAACAAAACGGTGTTTGTACAATTACATTAAATCGTCCGAAAGTTTTTAACTCTTTTAACAAAGAGATGGCTTTGGAATTGCAAAAAACACTAGACGATTGTTCAAAAGATAAGTCTGTCAGAGCAATTATCATTCGTGGAGAAGGCAAAGCATTTTGTGCAGGACAAGATTTAGCTGAAGCTACAGATCCAAACGGACCTCCTTTACAATCTATTGTTAGGGAACATTACAATCCTATTATCTTAAAAATAAGAAATATTGAAAAGCCTGTTATTGCAGCTGTAAATGGTGTAGCTGCGGGTGCCGGAGCAAATATCGCTTTAGCTTGTGATATTGTTTTTGCGAAAGAAGACGCTGCTTTTATCCAAGCATTTTCTAAAATCGGATTGATTCCTGATTCAGGGGGAACATTTTTCTTACCTCGAATTATCGGTTTTCAAAAAGCAATGGCTTTAATGATGACTGCGGATAAAGTTACTGCAAAAGAAGCTGAAGATATGGGGATGATTTACAAAGCGGTGTCCAACGAAGATTTCGACAATACAGTCAATACTTTTGCCAATAAAATAGCTCAAATGCCAACCAAAGGTTTAGGCTTGACAAAAAGAGCGATGAACGCAAGCATGACCAATGATTTGAAAACACAACTCGAACTTGAGGAAAAGTTGCAAACAGAAGCTGGAAATTCTTATGATTTCCAAGAAGGTTGTGCTGCGTTTTTAGAAAAAAGAAAACCGAATTTTAAAGGAGAATAAAATGATAAAAATAGGTGTATTAGGAGGAGGAACAATGGGCTCCGGTATTGTACAAGTTGCTGCTCAAAATGGACATCATGTTGTTTTAGTAGATTTAAGTCAAGAAATATTAGACCGTTCAAAAGGAAAATTAATCAAAATAATGAACCGGTTGGTTGAAAAAGGTAAAATCACCAAAGACCAAGCCGATCAAACTATCAATAACGTTCAATATTCTACAGATATTAATGACTTTAAAGAATGTGGATTCATTATTGAAGCAATTGTAGAAAATTTGGAAATCAAGCAGAATGTTTTTTCTCAATTAGAATCCATTGTTAGTAACGACTGTATATTAGCTTCTAATACCTCTTCCCTTTCTATCGCTTCGATTGGAGGTGTTCTGAAAAATGCTCAACGAATCATTGGGGTACATTTTTTCAACCCGGCACCGCTAATGCCGTTGGTTGAAATCATACCTTCAGTACAAACAAATGAAGAAATTCTATCTAAAACAAAAATACTCATTGATAGTTGGAAAAAAGTTACTGTTATCTGTAAAGACACTCCCGGATTTATCGTCAATCGTGTTGCTAGACCTTTTTACGGAGAAGCATTGCGAATTTACGAAGAAGGCATCGCTGACTTTGCAACAATTGATTGGGCAATGACGACAATCGGAGGTTTTAAAATGGGGCCTTTTACTTTAATGGATTATATAGGTAACGATATCAACTATACTGTTACCGAAACTGTTTTTAAAGCTTTTTATTACGATCCCAGATACCGTCCTTCTTTTACTCAAAAAAGACATGCTGAAGCCGGTTATTTAGGTAGAAAAACCAATCGCGGTTATTATGATTACAGTGAAAATGCAACCAATCCCGAACCTGTCAAAGATGAAATACTAGGCCAGAAAATTGTTGATAGAATTGTCGCTATGCTTATCAACGAAGCAGTAGATGCAGTATTTTGGAATATTGCAGATAAAGAAGCAATTGATTTGGCTATGACTAAAGGTGTAAACTACCCGAAAGGACTTTTAAAATGGGGTGATGAAATTGGTTTAGACATTGTTCTTTCCCGACTTAATGAATTGTTTGAACTTTATGGAGAAGACCGTTACCGTCCTAGTCCGCTGATGAAAAAAATGGCTGAAAAAGGAGAAAAATTTTTCGATTAAACACAAAAAGGTATATGACAGATTTTGACAGGAGAGTAAAAGCCTCTGAAACTCGAATCTTTAAAGCTATTTTTCCAAATACAACCAATCATTACGATACGCTTTTTGGAGGAACAGCAATGCAACTTATGGACGAAGTCGCTTTTATTACGGCTACACGTTTTAGTCGCCTAAAAATGGTTACCGTATCCTCTGATCGTATCGACTTTAAAAAACCAATTCCTCACGGAACAATTATAGAAGTTGTTGGTAAAATTGCTTATATCGGCAATACCAGTTTAAAAGTAAAAGTCGATATCTACATCGAAAAAATGTATGATGAATCCAGAGAAAAAGCCATATCAGGAATGTTTACTTTTGTAGCAATTGGTCAAGATAAAAAACCGGTACGAATTAAATAATCAGGTAATCTCTGTCTTCGGAGGGCTCGGTCTTCGGGGGCATCAGACTTCGATTCTCCAATATTTGTATTTGGGTGGTTGAGGTGCTTGCTTATAGCATTAGAGAAGGTACTTCCAAAAATATCATACTTCGGGGGGCAGTATTCGGGAGCCTCGATTTCCAGAACCTCAGCCTTCGGGAGCCTCAGACTTCGGTTCTCCCGTATTTGTATTTGGGTGATTGAGGTACTTGCTTATAGCATTAGAAAAAGTACTGCCTAAAGTATCAGTCTTCGGGGGGCTCAGACTTCGGGAGGCTTAAACTTCGGGGGCTCAGACTTCGATTCTCCAATATTTGTATTTGGGTGGTTGAGGTACTTGCTTATAGCATTAGAAAAAGTACTGCCTAAAGTATCAGTCTTCGGGGGGCTCAGTCTTCGGGGGGCTCAGTCTTCGAGTGCCTCAGTCTTCGGGTGTCTAA
>JALWLM010000366.1 GCA_027084145.1 Crocinitomicaceae bacterium
AATGACTTTGACTTTTTGCCCGTGTGCATCGCAATAAATATAACTTCCTCCTTTGGCTTGAATAAATGCTCTTCCTGTTAAATTAGATTTTTCTTTATTAATTTCTCTTTCACAAACCACTTTATTGCTCAATGAATTGTTTGTAATTTTAGCTTGTGGAAAAATATGGTCGATATTGTATTTATTGCCATCAAATAAATCTGTTAGTTTAATAATCTTACTTGTGTATGGAGATTTGTATCCTTGTTCTATCCAGAGTTTGTATTTATCAAAATCCGATTTGCTGATTTTGTTTTTTTTGAGAATCTCTTTAATATCTTTATCAGTTATATTATTCTCTTTTAACTTTTTGTTTTCAAAGAAATCTTTTTCCTTATATGTACGTTCTGTAGCTCCTTCTTCAATAATTTTTAATCGTTCAAAATGGTCGGAGTTTTTAGGGTTGGCTCCATATTCGTTTTCAGACAAAAAATCTTTTAACACTTGTCTTATTCGGTTATTTTGCTTCTTATTTTCGCTTTGCCGTTTTGTAGCTTTTTCTTTTTCTTTTGCTGATTTTTTAAGTTCTCTGGCAACTTCAATATGAATTTCATCAAAGAGTTTTTTGTATTCTTGATTATTGTGTTTTTCTCCATAATGTTCCCAAATATCAGCCACGACTTGCATCATTTCCAATAAAACTTTTTCTGCAATTGGATTGTTTAATGAGTTGTGTTTTAATTCTTGATGTAATTCATCACGTATCTGTTGTGGTGTTGTCCAGAATTTGGCTTGTGCCAATTCGGAATGACGACCGTAAATCAAATAAGATGCTTTAGTTAAATTTAATTTTTCAAATTCATTTACAGATGTTATATCTTTAAAAGCATTGAATAATCCTTTTGGAAATGGGATTTCTTTATTTACTAAATCCACATTTGTTTCTTCTGCTTGGGAATAGTTAATTTCATCAGCATTAAATTCAATGGTTTTTAGTCGTTTTATGATTTCTTGTTTTCTTTCATCTAATCCGTTTTTCCATTTTTTATACCAGTCTTCATTTTCCCAATGGTAGGTTTTATTTGTTCCAAAATTAATTAATGGCAATAGTTTTTTGAGTGCTTTTTCTGAATAAGCTCCATACTTAGATGGAAATTTAGGATAATTGGCAAAATCATCAATAATCTTGCTTTTTGTTTCGTTATCTACATTGCTACCATCTAAAAATCGATTAAAAAATGTGTGTAAACTTTTTTTATCGTTTGCATTACGATCTTGATAACTTACTGAATACAAATAATGCCATAGATCATATTCCTTTTCCAGCGTCAAAAATTTTTGATATTCCTTGAATCCATTTCTTTTAAATCTAATGGCAAAACTTACACGTGTTTCATTCCCTTTCAGTTCTTCATCTTCAGGGAAATTCCAAACAAAATTAGGTTCTTTTTTATTCAAAGGAAGATTGAATTCCTTTTTGCAAAAGTCTAAAAATTGCTTCTGATTTAATGATTTACGATTATTTAATTCATCAAATAGTTTTTGCCAATCTTTTAGTGTTTTGATGTATTCATTAGTTACGTCAATATTGGTTTCTTTCTTTCCTTTAATTTCTTTTTCTAATTGAATAATTTTTAGGCTATGTAACTTATCCCATATTCTAAATTCTTGATAATATGGGTGTGAAGAAGAAACTACTTTTTGATAAACCGGAACAAGTTTGGGTTTTATTTCACCGGTTTCTTTATCAACTTCTTCTAAAACCTTGCCCTCTTTATCTGTTAACTTTTTCCAATATTTTATTTCATACTTACAGTTTCCAATTTCGGACTTCTTGCTTTTTAATGGTCGCTGATATAACAAAACATCTTCAACAAGCAAATGTTGTATGGCGTTATTGTTTTCAATTAATGCTTTACGATGTTGTTCATTTTGTGGATATAGAAGTTGAACACATTCCTTTATTAAACTTTGATCCTTATCTTTCAGTTGTTCATAAATTTCTTGTTGATTGGCAACAATATCATTTAATTCCTCTCTATAAAAATCTCTATCCACCACTTGGAACATACCACCTATAATTTTGGTTCGTTTTCCAGTTTTAGCATCATCTTTTAAAATGTCATAGATTTTTGGACTGATATATTTTTTAGTGCTTCCATTTTCACTTTTAAAGCCATTGTTTACATTAAAGGCAAGAGCTTCTTTTTCGGTTTTCTTTTTTAGAAGTGTCCAATCATTTGAATTATCACCAAAATCAGGTTCACGTAATTTTCTTTCTTTTTTTTGGATTGGTTTTAATTCACCTTTATGGTTATAAGTAGTTTCAACAATGTAATCATATTCATTGTTTACTACATTTTTATATTTCGGTGTATATTTTTTGGGTTGCTTAATTTCTTTCCATCCGTTATGAAAATTAATTGTATAAATATGTTTGCCTTCTTCTTTCTTGTAATCAACATCTGATATTGTTAGCGTGTAAATATCTATTACTTTAAATTCAGTCTTATTTTCATCAATATTTCCTTGTTCATCAACCTTTGATATTTTTACGACCTCTTTCAAATCTCCTACAAAAGTCATTTGTTTCTCAGAATATTCTTTATAGATAATATTATCATTTCCATTAAGTTGAATTTGATAATATTTTCCTTTACCATCTTTATTTTCTGTAACTGAAATAACCTCTAAATCTAGTTGTTCAACAATTTCATTCTCTTTTGTTGATTGATCCAAAACTTCCGTTTTTTCATATCCTCTTTTTTGGTTGTAACTTAACAGTACCCAAGCAAATTCTTCTAAGGTAAGTGGTTTTTTATTTTCTTTTTGTAATTGTTCTTTGTTCTTTAACGCTTTGTCCCGCAAATAATACAAAGTCCAATCATACGGTATTCGACTTCCTTTTTTGTTTTCAACACCCAATTCATCAAGCATTTCCTGATAACTTTCTTTAAACAAAAATTCTGCTTTTTGACCTTTTTGTTTTGGTAAATAAGCAAATTTTGGTTCTTTGTTTGGCTTAAATTTTCCATCGG
>JALWLM010000367.1 GCA_027084145.1 Crocinitomicaceae bacterium
GAATAGAACTTACTTTGTGAATAGATGCAACCAAACCGTTTTCAGTTTCTATACTTGCATTTGCCAAAACAGTTGCTGAATATTTTTTGTCGCGACTATATAATTTTTCCCCTATTTTCACAAAGCCTTTTTCTATTAAATTACCAAAAGGCACTTTCGGAGGTTTCTCTTCTATTTTATAGTTTAATAATTCGAGATTAATAGGTTTTATTTTTTCTATTCTTTTCGTAGCTTCTTTAACATAATATTCTTCTTTTTCTATTCCAATAAAATTACGCCCTAATCTTTTAGCAACTGCACCTGTTGTTCCACTACCCATAAAAGGGTCTAAAACAATATCTCCCACATTTGAAGTTGCTAAAATAATTCGCAATAATAATTCAGCAGGTTTTTGTGTAGAATGTACTTTTTTACCTCTTTCATCTTTTAATCTTTCTGAACCAGAAGCTATGGGGATATACCAATCACTTCTCATTTGTTTATCATCGTTAAATGTTTTCATTGCTTTATAATGAAATGTATAGCGTGCTGTTTTACTTTTTGATGCCCAAATTAATGTTTCATGAGCATTGTTAAATCTTGTCCCTTTAAAATTAGGCATCGGATTTGTTTTTATCCACACAATATCATTTAAAAACCAGAACCCTATATCTTGCATTATTGCACCAACCCGATAGATATTATGATAACTTCCGATAACCCAGATAGTACCATCATCTTTTAATACTCTTTTACAAGCAAGTAACCATTCTTTAGTAAACTCGTCATATTTTTTCATCGATTCAAATTTATCCCATTCATCAAAAACCCCATCTACTTTAGTTTGATTTGGACGATATAAATCACTTTTCAATTGTAAGTTATACGGTGGGTCAGCAAAAATTAAATCTACAGATTTTGGTGGTAATTTTTCTAAAACTTCTATATTATCCCCATGTATTATTCTATTCAAAAATTTATTTATATTACTCATATATAATATCTTTTTTTTATTGCAAATTTAATTTTTTTAATGAAACTTAAATCCTTTTTCCCTACATCAATAATTCTAACCTGATTATATAAATACTCATTTAAAATTTCAATCCAACAACAGTTACATCATCTACTTGTTCATAATCACCTTTCCACTTGAAAAATGTTGAAACCAAATTCCTCTTTTGAGTATTCATATCGGCATAAGAATACCTTAAAATAAGATTTTTAAAGTAAATTGATTTCAGTTTTTTCCCTTTTTCACCACCGAACTGGTCTGCATATCCATCGGTAAACATATAAATATTCATATCTTCCGTAAGCAAAAACTTCAACGAAGTAAATTTGTCGTTTTTAGGATAGATTCCTACGGGCATTTTATCGGGCTTAAGTTCGTAAAGTTTTCTACCCAAATCATTCTCGTCTGCAACAACGACTTTATCTTTATCTCCATCTAGTACAGTTAAATCATTGGAAGTTATCAGAATACCATTATTTGCTCCCGAAAACTGCACATACCCTTCTTTTTTATTTACGGTTATAACAGACATATCCATGCCGTCCGGCCTGTTCAAACTTGTATCGTGGGTTAAAGAATAAATAATTTCTTCACGCAATGTATTTAAAATTTCATCAGGGTCGGTAATTTTTCTCAGCTCAACAATTTCACGCAACAAGCTGATTCCCAAAATACTCATAAAAGCACCAGGCACACCGTGACCCGTGCAGTCTGCAACGACAAAAACCTGTTCTTCTCCAATTTGCGTAAACCAATAAAAGTCTCCGCTGACAATATCCCGCGGTAAATACATAACAAAAAAGTCGGCTACTTTATTTTTTAAATCAGACAAAGAAGGCAATACCGCCCGCTGAATTTTTTCGGCATATCTAATACTGTTTTTAAGTTCAGAATGAACCTCTTCCAACATTGCTTTTTGAGTTTCCAATTCATCCCTTTGAGCAGAAACCTCTTCCAACAATTGGTTTAATTTGGCATTGGCAACTTCTATGAC
The DNA here is from genome assembly GCA_027084145.1 of Crocinitomicaceae bacterium. Lineage (GTDB taxonomy): Bacteria > Bacteroidota > Bacteroidia > Flavobacteriales_D > Crocinitomicaceae > UBA4466. Next base: position 1,989 of record JALWLM010000367.1, read on the forward strand.
ACTATTTTTTTGTTGTAATAAAGCATTAAAACTTGCTTTTTGCCTGTAACTCCTATAAATAAACACTAAGAGGACAACCAATATAATTGCACCAATGGAAATAAATAACCTGATACGCTTCTCACTTTGAATCTCCAGGGCTTGTCGTTCTTTTTCGGCATTTATACGGGCTATTTGTTCGTTTTTAAGTTTGAGTTCTTGTTCTTTTTGCTTACTCTCAAACCTGGCTTGCATCTCATAAATTACCTTTTGCTTCTGTTTTTCAAAAACAGAATCCCTCATCTGTTCGTATTTATCAGAATAAAACAACGCTTTGTCCTTATTCCCCTCTTCCCTGTATGCATCTTTCAATATTTTTGTAACCTCCAAACTCTCACTTAAAAATTTATTTTTCTTTGATATATCGTAAGATTTTTCAGCATTCTCAATTGCTTTATTTAAAAAATCACCACGATTCATAATCTTATATGCCCTATAATATGACTTAGCAATATTGGCATATACACTTGCCATACCTTTTAGTTGGGACAATTTTTCATATATTTTCAAACTCTTTGTATAATAAGTCAATGCTTTTAAGGGCTCTCCTTTATTCAAGTAAAGATTCCCTATTTGGTCAAAACTTGAAGCCAGACCATCTATATGATCTATTTTTTTCTCAATATTTACAGAACGAATAAGAAAATCAATTGCTTTATCATACTCTTTTTTCTCTATATATATCCTGCCAAAAAGACGGTATGCCATTGCCATTTGTTTCTTCAAACCTAAATTCAAAGAATATTTTATAGCTTTCTTTAAGAAAAAAATTGCATTATCAAACTCTTTTTCATCAATATATACCATTGATATATTTAATGTAGTATTAACTATGTTTTTTATTTTTCCCACCTCATCGTACAAGTCAGCCGCTTTTATTAAATTATCTACAGCCTTCTCATAATCTCCTTTATCATAAAATACCAATCCCATATTATTATATTGGTCTGCAACCCCTTCTTTGTTTTTTAAAGCCTTATATATCTTACG
>JALWLM010000368.1 GCA_027084145.1 Crocinitomicaceae bacterium
CATATTTAATAATACATTTAAACCTAAATATCTGATAACTTTTTTTGCCTAAAAATATGTTTTACAATGAGAAATAAAAAACATATCGGTAATCTATTTATTATTTTGACTACCTTTGCTGAAATTAAAAAATAAATAATGAGTATAGACAACAAAGCCGTAAGTTACTGCGTAGGAATGAGCTTAGGCGAAAGCTTAAAGCAACAAAATTTAAGCAATTTAGATTTAGAACAATTAAAAGAAGGAATCGAAGCGATTTTTAAAGGTGAAGCAAAGTATTCTCCTGAAGCAGCGAATAAAATCATTCAAGAGTTTTTAACAGCTGAAAGCCAAAAGAAATATGCTAAAAACAAGAAGGAAGGTGAAAAGTTTCTATCGGAAAATGCTAAAAAAGAAAATGTTAAAACATTACCTTCAGGATTACAATACGAAGTATTGGTAGAAGGAGACGGAGAAAAACCATCTAAGGACAACCAAGTAACCGTACATTACGAAGGAAGATTAATCGACGGTACCGTATTTGACAGCTCTGTTAAAAGAGGAGAACCTGCAACTTTCGGTGTAAGTCAGGTAATACCGGGATGGACAGAAGCACTTCAAATGATGCCTAAAGGTTCTAAATATCGTTTATATATCCCCGAACATTTAGCATACGGAGCAACTCCTCATCCGGGTGGACCAATTGAACCATACTCTACTTTAGTATTTGATGTTGAATTATTAGATGTAAAAAAATAAGAATGATGAGAGTTACTAGTCTTCTAACATTAACTATAGTTCTTTTTCTATCCTTATCTTGTGGAGAAGAAAAAAAACAAGAAAACCTGAAATTAGAAACTTTCCAAGAAAAACTTTCTTATACTCTTGGTGCTTCCAGTGGTAAAGACTTTATTACCAATCCTAATTTTCCACATGTAGATAAAATCAGTAAAGCGGAATTATTACAAGGCTTCAAAAAAGGATATCGTGAAGATGCTAACCCGGAGGGAGAATGTAAAGAAAAAATGGAAAAATTATTTGGAGCAACAGGACAGGATTTCAATGAAGAATATGCAAAAGAAGGCTCCGAGTGTATTGGTCAATATTTAGCGGTAATGCTTTACGGACAACTTAATTCTTTTGATAAAGCAAAAACGATTGATACAACTCTCTTATTCAGAGGGTTTGAAGACGGTTTGAACGGAAAAGATACAACTGTACTTTCTGAAGAAGAACAAACTACCGTGTTGACAGAGTTTTCCAAAGGAATTCAAGCGATTATCGAAGAGAAAATGGAAGCTCAATATGGTGAAAACAAGAAAAAAGGAGAAGAGTTTTTAAAAGAGAATGCAAAAAGAAAAGAAGTTATCATAACCAAATCAGGACTTCAATATGAAGTTTTAAAGAAAGGAAACGGTAAGTCTCCTGATTTGAATGATGTTGTTAAAGTTCATTATCACGGAACGTTAATTGACGGAACTGTTTTTGACTCTTCCATCGATAGAGGTGAACCTGCAACTTTTGGGGTTAACCAAGTCATTCCGGGGTGGACAGAAGTTTTACAATTAATGAAAGAAGGAGATAAATTTAGAGTCTATATCCCTCAAGAATTGGCTTACGGCGCCAACCCTCAACCGGGAGGACCTATTGAACCTTATTCTGCATTAATTTTTGATGTTGAATTATTAGAAGTTCAACCGAAATAACTTTAAAAAACGCACTTTTCAGTGCGTTTTTTCTTTTACTTGATTAAAATCATTCTTTAAACCAATTGAATTTTTTAATTTAGTTGTGAAATCTTTGAACATATGAAATTATTAGACGGTAAAGCGACAGCTGCAGCAATCAGGGAAGAGTTAAAACAAGCTGTGGATCAAAGAAAAAAAGAAGGAAAAAAGATACCTCACTTGGTAGCTATTCTTGTTGGTAATGATGGCGGATCTTTAACTTATGTTAACGCTAAAGTAAAAGCTTGTGAAGAAATTGGTTTTGAAAGTACTCTAATTCATTATGATGAAGATATTAGTGAACAAGAGTTATTGAATAAAATCCTCGAACTGAACGAAGACGACAATATTGATGGCTTTATTGTACAATTACCTTTACCGAAACATATTGATGAATTAAAAATTACATTAGCAATCAATCCGCTAAAAGATGTTGATGGATTTCACCCTGAGAACTTAGGAAAAATGATGTTGAATTTACCTGGTTTTCTACCTGCTACTCCCGCAGGAATTTTAGAATTAATGAAACGAAACGGTATTGAAACAGAAGGTAAAGATTGTGTTGTAATCGGTAGAAGTAATATTGTAGGGATGCCTTTAAGTGTAATGTTGTCGAGAAATACTCCTACAGGAAACTGTACCGTTACGCTTACTCATAGCCGAACAAAAAAATTAAAAGAAAAAGTATTAAATGCAGATATTGTTATTGCTGCTATAGGCAAACCGGGCTTTGTCACTGCTGACATGGTTAAAGAAGGAGCAATCGTTATAGATGTAGGAACGACAAGAGTACCTGATTCTTCAAAAAAGAGAGGCTGGGCACTCAAAGGAGATGTTGATTTTGAAAATGTAGCACCTAAATGCGCTTATATCACTCCCGTACCGGGGGGTGTAGGTCCAATGACAATCGCTTCATTAATGATTAACACCCTTCGCTCTATGGAATTAAGAAGGAAATAATTTCTACTCATTTAATTCCCAAGAATAAGGCAAATAATCAATTTTTGGATGATCTAATTCAAAATCACCATACTTATTGATAAACTCAACAATGTCTCCAAAATCATTTTGATACCAATTAAATAATTGAGATATTTTGATGTGAGATAAATCTGATAAATCATTCTTACTTTTATCATTCAAAAATATTTTTGTTTGACGTGATAGTTGTGTTTCCAGTATTTTTGGAATATAAGGTTGATTTAATAAAACAGGACAAGATTTGCTGGCACAATTTACAGCAAAATGGATTCTTGGTTCCTGAAATGTTTTTCTTATTTTTTTATGCTCAATATCATTTAAGC
>JALWLM010000369.1 GCA_027084145.1 Crocinitomicaceae bacterium
TTGAGAAGGGATGATGATTTAGAACAGCTTAATGATTTTATACGTTTAAATGCAGAAGACTTTTATTACAGTGATTCTTCTTGGATCTATTTCAAAGAGTTGGAAAAAAAGGTTCCTCTTGAAAAATATAATCGTGATAATATCATACTTAACCGTATAAAAATGTATTTTACAAGTGGAAATCATGTGTATTTTTTAAATATTTTAGATTTCAAATTGAAAAATGAAAGTCCACCGATAGATTTTTTAAAAAAGGATATACAAAAAGAAATCATTAAACAAAGAATTCGAGAGTTGAAAAAAGAAGAAAGTAAAAGAATATTAAAAGAATTGAAAGAAAATTATGAAGTTCATATTTATTAGTTGTATTAGTTTAATTACATTTTTATCAACAGGGCAACAAGTCATAGATAAAGTAGTAGCGCAAGTCGGTGAAAATATTGTGTTAAAATCAGATATAGAAGCACAAAAGATTCAAGCACTTCAAGCGGGAGTAGAATTATCCAAAGACACAGAATGTTCTATTCTGGAAGAGCTAATGTATCAATACTTATTGCTTAATCAAGCTAAATTAGACAGTATTGAAATATCAGATGCTCAAGTAGATGCAGAGATGGAAAGTAAATTAAGAGTCATTGAACAGCAAATAGGAGGAAGAAAAAAATTGGAAGAGTTTTATGGAAAAACAGTTAATCAGATAAAAAAAGAGTTTAGAGACATCATCCGTGATCAATTACTGGCAAAAGAAATGGAACTACAAATCGTAGGTGATTTAGATGTTTCTCCTCGTGAAGTTAGAGCTTTTTATAATAGTATTCCAAAAGACAGTTTGCCCTTGATTAATATGCGAATGAAATTTCAACAAATTGTGTATTATCCGGAGATTACAAGTGAAGATAAATTAAGAGCATTTAAAAAACTGGAGGAAATACGCAAGGCTATTATCGAGGACGGGAAATCTTTTGCAACACAAGCACGAATTCATTCTGATGATCCCGGCACCGCATCAAAGGGAGGAGAAATCTCAGGAACACGAGGAATGATGGTAGCACCGTTTGAAGCAGCATTGTTTCGTTTGGATATAGGAGAAATTTCAGAAGTGTTTGAAACGGAGTACGGATATCATATTGTTCAATTGATTGATAGAAAAGGAGATGATTATACGGTAAGACATATACTTATTATACCTCGATTTGCAAATGATGCATTAGAAAAAGCTGCATTAAAAATGGACACCTGTTATCAGAGGTTAAAGAAAAATGAAATTACTTGGGATGAAGCCGTTAGGATTTATTCCAATGATGTTGAAACAAAAGAAAATAAAGGCTTAATTATTAATCCGATTACAGGAGAGCAAGATTGGGATATGGAAGATTTAGGACAAGTGGACCAACAAATCTATTTATTGACAAAAGACATGGAAGAGGGAGACATTTCTCAACCTAATCTATATACCAATTTCATCAATAGAAAACAAGGTGTCCGGATTGTCCGTTTGATGCAGATAAAACCACCTCATAGAGCAAATTTAAAAGATGATTATACCTTGATACAACAAGCTGCTAAAAATGAAAAAAAGATGAGAATTATCAAGGAATGGACAGAACAAAAAATAAAAAGTACTTATATTCAAATTGATAATTATTACAATGACTGTCGATTCAAGTATAATTGGTTAAAAAAATAAATCTATGTCAGATAAAGAAAAAGTAGATCGTTTAGTACAGCAATATAATGGTTTAAAAAATGAAATCCATAAAGTAATTGTTGGACAAGAAGATGTAGTCGAGCAAGTTTTGATTTCTATTTTTTCGAGAGGACATTGCTTGCTGGTAGGGGTTCCCGGATTAGCAAAAACGTTATTAGTAAACACTATTTCCGATTGTTTAGGCTTGTCTTTTAATCGAATTCAATTCACTCCCGATTTAATGCCTTCGGATATTATAGGTTCGGAAATTTTAGATGAAAATAGAAATTTTAAATTTCTAAAAGGACCGATTTTTTCAAATATCATTTTGGCTGATGAAATTAACCGTACTCCTCCAAAGACGCAATCGGCTTTATTGGAAGCAATGCAAGAGCGAAGAGTTACGGCAGCAGGAAAAACATACGAGCTTCCTTCTCCATTTTTTGTTTTGGCAACACAAAATCCTATTGAACAAGAAGGTACTTACCCGCTTCCTGAAGCACAGTTAGACCGTTTTATGTTTAATATTTGGGTGGATTATCCTAGTTTTGAAGAAGAGCTAGCGATTGTTAAGGCAACAACCTCAGATAGTAAAATAGAATTAAAGAATGTCTTAACAGGAGAAGAAATTTTACAATATCAAGATTTGATTCGTCGAGTTCCTGTAGCAGATAATGTATTGGATTATGCCGTTCGACTTGTAGCAAAAACAAGAAGGGAAAATGAGTTAGCACCCAAAATCACCAAAGAATATATTACTTGGGGAGCAGGACCTAGAGCATCTCAATATTTGGTAGTGGGAGCCAAATGTCATGCGGTACTTCATGGAAAATATTCTCCGGATATTGAAGATGTAAAAGCTGTCGCAAAACCAATCTTAAGACATCGTTTGGTTAAAAATTATCGAGCAGAAGCAGAAGGCTATTCTATTGACAGAATTATCGAAGAATTGCTTTAAGAGGGAATCAATAGGAGAGGAATAGAAGAAAACAAGTTGTTTATTTGTCTGATTTTCAGTTTCTTTTTAAAAAGAATAAAAAAAAACACAAAAAATATAAATAAAATGTTTGTCAATGCAGATTTATGTATTAAATTTGCACACGCTTTTAAAGAAAAGCAAGAAACAATATCCTCAAGTCGGCTGTTGCCGGGACGAAAGTCAGGAATATTGGTCTGGTAGTTCAGTTGGTTAGAATACATGCCTGTCACGCATGGGGTCGCGGGTTCGAGTCCCGTCCAGACCGCAAAGCCTTACACAAGTAGGGCTTTTTTTATTATGTATTACGTCTATATTTTATATTCAGAGGGTTATGAT
>JALWLM010000370.1 GCA_027084145.1 Crocinitomicaceae bacterium
GTTGTATGGTTTCATCAAGATAATTTTGATAAAAAACCTCGACAAAATAATGTCCTTTTGATAATTTAATTGGTATTACTGTATAATTTTGATTTACAACTTCATCTAAATAAACTACGATTCCTTTTGAGTCAATGATTCGAATGGAAAAATTTTTAATTTTTGATGTTTTTAGTTTGATATTAATTGGTTCTCCTTGTTTTATAATAGAAGGATAGACATTAAGTTCGTCTTTTGAGATATTGGAGATGAGTACTTCATTAAAATCAAATAGAAAAAGCCCATATTGTCTGTCTGAAACGATTATTTTCCCTGAAGGGAAAAGGTAGAGTCCCCAAGTACCATTTAACTTATAAGGATGTGAAACGGGGTAAGTATCAAAAAAAGCAATTTCTTCAAGTGTATTTAAATCATAAACCCTAAGCCCTTCATTGTAATAAGCAACATAGATGAGCCGGTCACTTAGAATAATATTATGAGGTACACTTCCATTTTCACTATTTGTTCCAAACCATGCTTTTATTTGGACTTTTCCCGAAGGTAAAACATCACATTTTTTTAAGCGTTTACCATTGGTTTCATCTCCAAAAACATAGTATTTACCATTAGGACTAAGCCATCCTTGATGGTTGTAACCTTGTTCTTGATAAATATCGATATTTTGAAGGAGAACAGGAGTATTAGGTTGACTGAAGTCATAGACTCTCAATCCATCAAAACCGCAATTAAGATAAGTAATGTTATTTTTCACAAAAACATCATGGACTTCAGGGATGTCATTAGGTCCGGAATATACAAGACTGGGAGATGAAGGGTTGGTTAAAGAAAAAACTTTCATGGGAGTAACGCCTTGTAAAACACCATTGCTTTTTTGTGTAATGCTGCAAGCGAAGAGTAATTGACTGGTAGTATCAATAAAAATATTATGGACTCTTGCAAAAGTACTATCATTTTCTGCTATTAAATGTAATGAGTCGGGGAGATAAGATAAATCAATAGTTTGTAAACTGCTCATTCCTTCGTCGCAAACGGTATAGAGGTAATTTTTATAAATCTTTAAATCCCGATGAATAACGCTCGCATCACTAAATTTACCTTGAACAAAGTCAATTTCTTCGAAAAGTCCATTTGCAGATATACGAAAAACATGAATGCCTTCAGAGGAACCGATAAAAGCATATTCTATTCCGTTTTTTTCATATCCTATACAGTCATTGTATCTAGCCAAGGATGAATTGGTGGAGATATCATCATTATACCATCTATCTAAAAGTTGGATATTAAAAGCGTCCCATTCTTGCGCTATAGTAGTTGGGCAAATAACAACAATAAGACTTATGATGGATAAAATGATTCGCATTTACTACAAAGTTATTGTTTTCAGAAAGAATTAAATATAAGAATATTATCGGTTATGTGTATAAGTAGTGGCGGGTTTTATAGCTCTTAATTTTCATTTTTGCACCGCTGTTTCTTTTATTCATATTTGTTCATATTTAGCACTTTGCCCGCCATTACTTATGCACAACTTAACTTTACAAAGTTATTTTTTATTAAATCTTTTAAAATAATCATCAATCTCTTGTCGCAATTCTATTCCAACTCTTTCAAAACAACCAAGTAAATCGTTATATACACCTTCGCCACCAAGAAAATCCCAAAATTCTTCGGCTACTTTTAATTCTTGTTCTAAATCAAGCATACCCGCCATAGTCCAACGACTGTATGGTTTTGGCTCGTATGGATTATATGGAATAGCAATTAATGTATTAATCTTTGCATCAGGTTTTTCTGATAAAACGGTTGCAACCCATTCTAAAAGAGTTCGTTTAAATTCTTTAAAACCGCCTTTGTTTGGTTTTGCAGTTTTTATTATGTCAAATAAAAATATTTCTCCTTCATTATTTTCAAGATAAACATCAATTCTTGTTGGTTTAACTGTTCGCATCTTACCTTTTTGACATACTTTTCTGATTATCTCTATCTCTTTTTGTTTATCAGGCTTTTTATTAGCGGCAGTTAATTCATCCATTATTTTTTGAATTTCATATTGAGCTTGTTCGCTTATTTGTGTTCCTGATTTCATTTGAAGTTTAGCAACTTTAAACCTACTTGAAGCTAATGAAACAGCAACCGGTTCAAAAATTGTTGTTCCAAAATTTGTATTCAACGAGTGAATAAAAGAATATAGAGCCAATCTATCTTTGCCCAAAAGTCTTGTGTGAAATGGCATTACAGCTGGCTCTGGATTATAAGTTTTAAATCTGTTTCTTAAACTGTTTCTGATAGTTTCTTCTACTGATTTTATTTGTTCTTTTGTTAATGCCATTATTTTTCCTTTAAATGAAATATTATTTCAGCATACGCTGATTTATTTCTTTCTGTTCTGTTCAGAACAGGGCGTTTATATTGATTAACTATTTTCATACCTGCTTTCTCAGCAATAGTAGAATACATATTGTATTTGTCGTTTGCTACGAGAAAAATATCGTAATTTTCTTGCAAATATTGCTTTGAATTGTTTAATACTTTTACAATTCCATCAATATATGAGTTTCTTGCTTCGAGCCCTTGTCCTTTATAAAGCGGTCCTATTTCTAATTCATCATTTCGTTTAAAACCAAATAAATCATAGGCATAAGCGTGTTGCTCGTGATAATCAATTAGCCCCACATAGGGTGGACTTGAAAATATGCCTTTTATTTTTTGTTTTTTTACCAATTTTGCAAATTCAGGATTTTTCTTTTCAAGGGCTAAAAAAATATCAATGTTTCTTGCATCGCCTTGCAAGCATACTTGATAAGTATTTGTTCTTAATTTCTCAAATTCTTGCAATCTTTTAACTGTATCTTTGCTGTAACGTATCCACCAAGAATAAATTGAAAACAATGGCTTGCATATTTTCCCGTGTTTTCTGCAATAATAAGTTGTTGTAACCGGCTCTTTAAGGGTTGCTAAATCTGCGTGGGTTG
>JALWLM010000371.1 GCA_027084145.1 Crocinitomicaceae bacterium
TTACAATATGCCTCAGAAGAAGGTAAAGTCGCTATTTTTACTAAGAGTACAATTCAAAGCTACCTTAAACAGGATCACAGCTTTTATCGTCAATATGAAATTTATGATAACGAAGAAAGGATTTATTCTATAGATCATCGTTATCTAAGAGCATCAAAAAATTACTCTAGGTACTTAGAAGGCTATGGGAAATGGGTTCGTCAAAAAGAATTAGGACACCAAGGAGAATCAACAGAGCCTAAACATTATCGTAAAAGCAACGAATGGAGAATAGGATCAGGGCACCAAATTGCTAGCTCACAAAATCAATTAATAAGTTTTATAAAAGGTGAAAACAATAATGAAAGGTTAAGTAAAGCTTTTCAGACACCATTTTGCGAATGTTCCGATCCCCAAAACCCTACTTATAAAAATGCGAAAAAAATTAAAGATGATGATGTATGTACAAGCTGGCGAAAATGTCTAACTGAATGCAACAATCAAAAAAGTGTTATCCCATCTGTTCATGGTCCGCTTATCACAGCTTGGCGTGATCTAATGGAAGAAAAAAAAGATGATTTTTGGCGAATAGAAGATTGGGAGAAAGAATTTTTATTAGATATTGATGCAGCCAATTCAGTTCTTGATCAATTTACAGAAGATGAAAAAACACTGTGCTCTCAACAGGCTACAAAATATACACAATTCATAAATTCACTACTTTTAAAAGCAATCCAAAACGAAACAAAAAAGGCATGAAGATGACTGACAATACAACCGATTTTCTTAGTCAAGTAAAAACTTGTGTAACAGTAAAACAGATACATGATTTAGCATCTAAATTAGATATCATTTTTCCCCAAAGTAACAATTCTCACTTTAATGATGGTGAATTAAGATTTGTTGACCCTGTCAAACAATTTAAATCTTACAAATTACCCAAAAACACATCTGGTTTAGCGGGTAAAATGGTTTTATATCTTAAACTAATGGGACTCTTAGGGAATAAACCTTATAGAAGCGGTGCAGGAAAAATCTGTCTATCGTTTATTAAAATATTTAAATTGCTTGATAAGACAGATCCTCATAATATTGACATGGAAACCGTCGATTTTTCAATTCAAAAATTAATAGATAAAGGTCTCATGCCAACAAGTATCAAACGAGACTTTATTCTTCTGGAGCACTGGATGATAGCCAGTGAGTACCTTCCACACTTTCTTCAAATCAATCCTCATGCACTTAATGGAAAGTATGCAGAAATTTGCTCATCTGTTAAAGACTATTATAAAAATATGAATTATCTTGAAGACAGTAGAGAACCCTACCCTCTACATTTATTGAAGATAATTCTTTCTAAATCAATTCACCTTGTAGAAAATTATATCAATGATGCATACGAGTTGATAAAACATAGAGACATATTCAAAGATTCTTCACTAACTGCAGCAAAAAGGACTAGAGCAACTTTACAATACTTCAAGTCCAGTGAATACATTTTTTCAGAACCTAGACTCAAACATGTACAAGATTATATGAGGTCTACTACTCAGGATCTATGGAAAATAAAAACAATCCCTGGAAGTGCTGGAGGAATAAAAACTATAGATAACTTTATGAGTGAGATGCAAGGAGCGACATTAACAATCCTACTTTTTTTTACCGCAGCAAGGAGTCAGGAAATTCACTTACTAAATCGGTTTCCAAAAACTATAAAAACTGAGCATCATGATCTTGATGAAAGTTATAATATGACACGAATCGTTTATAAAACTGAAAGATATGGTAAAAAGGTCAATATGCCGATCCCAAAACTAGGTCTTGATTGTGTTGAGTTTCTATCTCGCAAAAGTGAAGCCATCGATGGAAAAAAGACGGGATCTTTAAATTTATCAGGTTTTGCATATATTGCAGATAGACAAAGTGGTAACAATAGTGTATATGATATTATTAAGGCATACTCAAAAGGTATTCTCAAAGAAGAAGAACGCCATTTAACTCCCCATGATCTTCGACGTGCAATGGCATTTCTAATAGGACAACTAAATGATCGGAATGGTTTGGAATTGGCCATGATGATGCTTGCCCATAAATCAGATAAAATGGCAATGACTTATCAAAATCACAATAAAGTACTTGTCATGAATGCTCTATCACACATTGCATCATCAAGTGAAGATCTAAAAAGTGCTTTAGAAGAATATCAAAGTGAAGATTCTGAACGAATATGGAATGAAGTTATCGTACCTAAGCTAGAAGAAAAAGAGCCCATGTATGGACCTATTGCAAAGCGACTGTTTAAAAATGTAGTCTTTACTGGGCACATCAATGATGACTTTAAAAGTGCAGTCAACAACGTAACAAACTATGGTCTTGAAATGATAAGACAAGGTAGGATGGCTGTCATACAGACTCCAATATGCCTATGTATTCATGATCTAACACAACCAGAAAAAATGCAATGTCAAAGAGGTATTAAAGCTGATGATTTTGTGATTGCACCAGTTATGCCTACTGCGTGTGTAGGATCTATCTGTGGTAATTCTCTTTACACTTCACAAAATGTCGAAGCACTTAAGTCGCAAGCTGATGCACTTACAGAACAGGTACCTGATGATTTAAAGGAACGATTGAGTGAATGGTTATTCTATGTCGGAGACGGGATGGAAGATCCAAGACAAAAGATCATCGATGAATACGATTACTATATTAAGAATAAGGAGGTAAGTAATGTCTAAACCAAGTGATAAAGAGCGTGAAATTAAACTTGAATCTGCATGGGAGGCATTTGAATCTTTAAAAAAAGAATCGTTAGGTAATCCTAAAAATTTAGCAATTCCCGAAAAAATAGCAGAACTTGCTAATGAGAATGAAAAAGTACAACAATGCAAAAATAAACTTGGTCTAAGTACGATCAAGCAACCAAAAAGTAAAGGTTTTATTGATCTTAAAAAAGCTATTGATGACTTTAGGAA
>JALWLM010000372.1 GCA_027084145.1 Crocinitomicaceae bacterium
GCTCAAAACAATAACGAAAAAACTCTTATATCTGAATATCAAAAAGAAAATAATGAGAAAAATAAATTTTTGATCCTTTTAGATCTCGGAGAATATTATAAAAAAAACCATATAGAAAAAGCTGACTCTATCAGAAAAGTCATCCTTGAAAAAAGTAGGCCTTTTAATGACACCTTAAGGTTTAATGCTCTCCATTATAACGTTGATGTCTGTTTACTAACGGGAAACATTAAAGAATATCATAAACATATTCTTGCTTTCCAATCTTTCCTAAAAAAACTCGACAATAAAGACACTAGATATAAAATATTTAAACACCTAGGAATCTATCACGTAAATATGCAAGAGTATGATATTGCTTCTTTTTATTTTAAAGGGTGCTATAAAATAGGCATTAAAGAACGCAACTTTAATCGTCAATCAGAGAGTTTAAATTTTATCTCCAAAACATACATGTATCAAGGGAAAAAGGATACTGCTGTTTTCTTTTCTAAAAGAGCACTGCAAGCAGCAAGAAGAACGAAAAATAAAATGACTCTTGCAAAATCATTTAACACACAAGCAAGAATATATTCTTTCTTTGGACAGCCTGAATTAAGTATTGCAAAAAACATTATTGCATTACAACTTATAGAAAGAATTCCTGAATCAGAATGGTTTTTAGCAAAATACACTAGAGAAATAGGAGATGGGCAAATGACAATTTTTAATAATTCAGGAGCTAAATATTATTATAATCGTTCGCTAAACAACGCAAAAAAAATACATGATAACAGACAGAATGCTCTAGCTTTAGTTCGTATTGCTTTAACCCTATTAAACGAAAAAGAGCATGAACAGGCCATTAAAAAAGGAAAACAAGCGGTGAAATTGTTTTTACAATTAAATGATGACAATGGTTTAGGAGAGGCGTATGAAATACTAGGAAAAGTTTACCTGAATCAAAAAAAATACGATCTTGCCTCTTCTCATTTTAATCAAGCATTAATCCACTTTGAATCTGCTTCAAATAAAAACAAAATTGCTACTGTTTATTATAATGTTGGTATCATATTTAAAGCAAAAAAAGAATATATAAGAGCTCTAAACTACCTTATGCGATCTAATGAAATACTAATTAATTCGGGAAAACACACCTATCAAACTTATCAAACCTATCGTGTTATTTCTGAAATTTATGAAGAATTAAACCGGCCGGCCGAAGCGTTAAAGTATCTTAAACAATATTTGAACTACACCGATAGCAACACTATTCTACAAGCTGCAACTAAAATCGCTGAATTAAATGAAACGTATAGAGCTGAACAAAGAGAGCGCTTAATTCAGCTACAAGCCGACTCAATTGACAAACAAATAAGAGAACAATTACTTACAAAAACACGATTAGAAAACGCTGAATTAAAAAACAGTTTTCAATTATATATTATCAGTGCCATTTTAATCATCATGCTTCTTGCCGGTGTGATTTTATTTTATCGCTGGAACCAAACGAAAATAAAACAACAGCAAAAAGAAGCGGAAATGGCTCAAACTCTTTTAAGAACACAAATGAATCCGCATTTTGTCTTTAACGCAATGTCTGTTATTCAAAGTTTCATCTTTGAAAATGATACGGTTAATTCATCAAAATTTCTGGTTAGCTTTTCACGGTTAATGCGTCTTATCTTAGAAAACTCTCCTAAACAGTATATTCCCATAGAAACCGAAATAGACATTTTAAATAAATACTTAGAAATACAAAAGTTACGGTTCCAAGATCGTTTTGAATATAAAATAAATGTTGAAGAAGAATTAGTTTCATTAAAAACGCTCATTCCCCCTATGATTACACAGCCGTTTATAGAAAACGCCATTGAACATGGTCAACTTCATACTATTGAAAACGGGTTCATTCATGTTAGTTTCAAAAAAGAAAATAATATGTTAAAAATAAGTATCATTGATAATGGTGTTGGAAGAGAGAAGTCAAAAAAGAACAAAAAAAGCTATACTCACAAAAGCATGGCTATGGATATTACTAACCGTAGGATACAACTTCTGAACAAAAAATTTAACACACAAGGACGTTTAATTGTAAAAGATTATGATGAAAGTTTGAAAACAGGAACAAAAGTCTTAATTTCGTTACCATTCATTACTGAAGCCGACGTCTAATTTAAACACGAACATGATGAAAAAAATTTTAATTGTAGATGATGAAAACAGAACTCGGTCTTTAATTGCTAATATGATTCAATCTTTTGGATTTGATGTAGAAATTGTAGGAGAAAGCGATAATGTACAATCAGCAATTAATGCTATTCAAAAGCATCAACCGGATATTGTTTTTCTTGATATACAAATGCCGGACGGAACAGGATTTGATGTACTCGCCTCTATTGCGGATAAAAATTTTGATGTTATCTTTATTACGGCACATGAAGAGTTTGCCATCAAGGCAATTAAATTTAGTGCCTTAGATTATTTGTTAAAGCCCATCGACCCTTTTGAATTAAAAGCTGCTTTAGAAAAAGCAATCCAAAAAAATACAACAGCTCAAGAAAAGAAAAGTTTCGATGCTCTTGAAAAAAACATTCAACATAAAGAAAAGAGACGTCTTGTTCTTAAAACACAAGACAGTGTACACATTGTTGACTTGGATGATATTATTCGTTGTGAAGCAGATAGAAACTACACCTCTTTTTTCCTTACTTCAGGAAATAAAATTGTCGTTTCAAAGACATTAAAGGAATATGAAACGTTATTGTCTGATTTTGGTTTTATCAGAATACAGCAATCACATCTTATCAACATTAAACACACAGACCGCTATGAAAAAAAAGGAAACAGTGTTGTAATAATGAAAGACGGATCAAAGGTTCCTCTATCCCCCGCTAAAAAAGATCTTTTCTTTAAAAAACTTGAAAACTTATAATTCTTAAAAACTAAATGTTCGTTTATAG
>JALWLM010000373.1 GCA_027084145.1 Crocinitomicaceae bacterium
CGAGGAATCCTTAAAAGCCATCAAAAAGATAACACCAGCAGTTTTGATTGGAATATCAATATTCAAGGGGATTTCAGCTATTGGAAGCCTATGGAAAGCTGGAAAAACGTTATACATGCATCATCAAGAGTCTAGCGTAAAAGCCCAAGCATCAAATTTTCTGTTCATTATTGATGATTATGCTGATTACCCAATAGATGAGAAGAACACGTTGGCTAGACTTTTATATGATCTATCCGAGTTAGAAAGCAGAATCATAGTTGTTTATAGATTACCGTTACATGAACTCAGTTCGGAAAAGAATATATCACTCTTTAGCTTTAACCCCCCAGAGTATGCAAAGGAAATTCTTAGTGGGTATTCGTTATTTAGAACCGATGAGCAAATAATATATTTAGAACCCACATTAGACATTATGAAATTTAATGAAATACTAAAAGCAAATGACATAGAACTCCCACTAGAAATTGTCAAAAAGTTAAAGCAAATAACAGCAGGATTTATTGGTATTGCGGTTATGTTAGCGCAGGTATTTAAGGGACACCCAGAAGAAATGAATAAAGTTATCAGTGAGAGCTTATCAAGAAGAGATATCAAAGAAATATCAAGACATAGATACTACACAGTTGATGAAATAAAGCATGATCCATTCCAAGTGATTCACAATATACAAAATATATATCTTGCAAATGAGTTAATTTATAGAAAGTTACGAGAGAAAAATTTCATGTTAATACCTCTACTTTTAACCCCTCTAAGAAAATCACATATTGACAAAATATATGCCAGAATCCAAAAAGGAGACCCTAAGCTTAGCTTCTATCCGGAATTTATTGTTCAAAGAAGAATAAATATTGGGGGATACAATCCAAAAACAGAATCGTACATACCCACTGGTACAGATTTTGTGTATAATTTAAATGAACTATATATCCATATGCAAACATTTTTACCTCAGTTACTAGCGAAAAACATAGATATAAAAGAAGAAATAAGTGAGCTGAGTGAAATATTACTTGAAGTGTTTACTGATTCTATTTATTTTTCTGAGATTGAGATATTTAACATCTACCGCTTGAGTGAGTTAATAAACAAATTTGATCTCAATGTGTCTCCCAGTAAAATAATAAGTGCCGGAATCTTTGTTATGAACAGTCAATCATCGATAATGTATGAGACTACGAGGAATATTATACAATTCATAAGCAAACTTAAACTAAACAGCCTTGATGATAATACGAAATTCAAACTTTTAACGTTTATATGGCAATATTCAGAAGGGATGAACCTGAACCCACATTGGCTTCCTACTGACTTTGAAGTATTCTCTATTTTTGATACTATCTCCAAAGGATTCTCAATTAGAATACCTAAAGAAAAGGGTAAAGCAATAATGCTTATGATATTATTATCCCGGATAAATTTCATCAATAAAATAGCTACAATGCCTCCATTAGAGATAGCCACTGACCAGCTAAAAGAGATAATAGTCAATGAAATAAATTGGATATACCAAATAATAACACAAGTTTTTTCAGGCCCTTCATCATTTAATGAATATGCTAAAGCCGAAGTATATCTAAAACTCGGAGAATTTTATATATTTTCAAATATCCCATTCAAAGATTCAATGTTAGAAAGCAAAAAATTGCTGTTACAAGCAGCTAGAAAATTAAAACAAATACTACAAATACTAAACAGCAAAAATGGCAGAGACATTGAAGAGTTTTTAAAATTAGTATTTGATACAAATATGACAGAAGATGAGTTGAAACGATTGAAATATGTCAGGATACTAGGAAGTTTGAGGTTGGTGTATTACTATTTAGCAATGGCCTCACTAAGATTAAATGAGATATCTATGGCACAGAAATTTATAGATAAGGCTCTAGAGTATAGCAAAAGAGAATCAGAAAAATCTTACCGAGCAATTACAGACTGGCTAATTACTAAAGATCTTGCACTAAGAATTAATATAATAAACAGTGGACTAAATAAAGAAAAACTAAAACAGATTCTTAACATAACAAAAACACTTTACGAGTACCTAACGTTAATCCCCCCCGAATCAATTATGACAATGACTTCCGAAATTCTCTTTGCAAAATATTATATTGAAAAAGTATTAATTGAACAAGTTAACAATTATATCACTGATGAAGATATTGACAAAATTGAGAATCTAGAATTCATTTTGAAAGAACTTTTCATCCATGAATATCATGAGGTTCTAAAATATGTATACATTCTGTCAAAGGAGTACAACAAAGTTCTCGAACTAGCCAAAAAACATGAAAAAATCACGCTACATGAAGCAATACTAAAATTTATAGCGCAATCAAAGACAAATCAACTTATAGAAATAATCCCATTAGAGAGCATATTAGAATATTTAAAATATACAAGGAACAACTTGGAGTACCGTATTATTCAGAATATCCTCAGAGCTCTTAAAGAAGACAATGAAAAAGAACTAAAAGAAAATGTGATAAAATTATATTTTCTAGAATTTTGAAATTTAAAAACAGGAAAAGCCATTAATAACTTTCGTATCCACAATCACTCAAGACTTATGCCGGCCTCTTCGAGGGCCTTCTTTATCTCCTCGTCGGAAGCACCGCGCTCGATGTTAACCTTCTCTGGAAGGGGTTCAAGATGCTTGACGTTCATCCTCCTGCGCTTGACCTTGTTCAGTCCAGCGCCGGTAACGAGGACGAAGTTCTTGTCTATTATGTCGGCAACGACGACCTTCTGTCCGGCCCTCCTTCCGGCAATAACGACGGCAATCCTTCCAATCTCGATAGCTGGCATTCATCCCACCTCCTTACCTTTGTCAGACCCCGCGTCGCCGTCGGGGTAAAGGTGGTCGATGGCGGCCTTCACAATCGCGAAGACCCCATCGGGACCCCATTTGGCAG
>JALWLM010000374.1 GCA_027084145.1 Crocinitomicaceae bacterium
GGAGAGAGTCTTGCTTGACCAAACTTTAAAGCAGCCTGCATCACCTCTTTATTTTTGGACACCAAACACCCTATTCTAGCTCCACACATAGAATATCTTTTAGAAACCGAATCAATCATAATGACATGATCTTCTATCCCTTCTAAATTCATTACTGAAAAATGTTGAGCACCGTCATAACAAAACTCTCGATATACTTCATCCGAAAATAAAAATAAATTATACTTTTTGACAATATCTCTAAGCTGCTCTAACTCCCCTTTAGAATAAAGATAACCTGTTGGATTTCCCGGGTTACAAATTACAATCGCTCTTGTTTTTTCTGTAATTTTTTTCTCAAACTCTTCTATAGAAGGAAGTGCAAAACCATTTTCAATGGAAGCCGTTACAGGAACAACTTTTAATCCAGATGCTACTGCAAAACCATTATAATTTGCATAAAAAGGCTCGGGAATAATAATTTCGTCTCCTACATCACAAGTGGTCATAAATCCAAACGTCAATGCTTCTGATCCTCCGGTTGTAACCAAAATATCTTCTGTATCAACATCAATCCCTACGCCTTTATAATAATTCGATAATTTTTCCCTGTAAGTTTGAAAACCAGCTGAGTGAGAGTATTCTATCACATCTCTATCAATTGAACGAATTGCTTCTAATGCAATTTCAGGTGTTTTAATGTCGGGTTGTCCTATTTTTAAATGATAAACCTCGCTTCCTTTTGATTTTGCACTTTCTGCATAAGGCACTAACTTTCTTATTGGAGATTCCGGCATTTTAATTGCCTTATTCGAGATACTCGGCATATCTATCTTTTTTCTAAGTTTTCAGCAAAAATAATAGATTAACTCAAAAACATTAAAATATTTTTAAATATGTTTTCCATTGGTAAAAAACTCCTTTCTTTCATCAACATTTATTCTAACTACAGTTTTTGAATTACGCGAACAATCTTAGCTTTTGAATCACTAATTTGAATTAAATAACTCCCTTGTTTTTCTTTACTCAAATCAACCTCTACGATTTTATTAAAACATTTTTCCAAAATTAACCTCCCTGTCATATCTAAGACTCTAATTTTTAATTCCTCATCTCCCTCTGCTGCAACTGTAATTTTTCCATCCATCGTAGGATTGGGGGAAATTGTGATATTATTCAATTGATCAACTTCATTGATTCCAACATAAAGCCCTGTATCATGGGTGATACTTGCATCATTAATAATCCAATTATTTGGATCAATCTGTGAAAGCGTTATTACTTGTCCAAAGTTTGGGATTGTATAAAAAACCGCATTTCCATTAATAGCAACACGAATAGTCGTATCTGGCAAATTAAATCTTGTAAACTTCAGTTCCAAATCATTTGTGAATAAAGGGGTTGAAGATGATGTCGTTTGATCAATTTGCAACAATAAATTCCCGTTCACCTCATTCCATTTAACATCATAAATAGGATAACCTTCTCCAAAATACCATTCATTAAATGCATTGTCAAAATTTACTCCTGATATTTGTGCAAAAACATCTCGAATATCTACTCCATGAGCTGTACTGTCTGCAAAAATGTTTTGTACTGCTTTCAATGCCTGAAAAAACTTAATGTCATCATTCATAATAAATCGAAATGTATGAATAATCGCAGCTCCTTTATCATATGTCAATCTTCCATTGAAAATACGACTCGTATTTAAAGAATCTTCACACCAAACACTCCCTCCGGGTTGACTCATAACATTGTTATGGACGTCATTCATATTAGACATTGTTTCTGCCGGATATAAATTTTCAAGCATTAGATGTTCTCCATATGAAGCAAATCCTTCATTGACCCAAATATCCGCCCAAGAAGCACATGTAACGTTATCCCCCCACCATTGATGGGCTAATTCATGGGCAGTTAAATGTTTTTCAAACCACCCTTGTGTTGTCATTGTCTGATGTTCCATTCCTCCACCAAAAGGGGCCATACAGTGACCGTATTTTTCATCATCAAATGGATATGGACCATACAAATTAGCGAATAATTCGATGAAATTAACCGTTTCATCAATATCTGATTGAAATGTTCCCAATAACTGAGGATGGTCGTAAATATAATTTTGAATCAATACCGGTCCCGGTGCTCCTGATGGATTCGCATAGACATTATATTCTTGATAATCAGCAATTGATACGGAAACTAAATAATAATCAATCGGATGCCTGTGAAACCATTCGTATCGAAAAAAACCATTCCCTAAATCAACAACATTTTCCAAAACTCCATTAGAACCTGCTTTCAAATTTGACGGAACGGTAATCTTAACGGAAACACTGTCCGCTTTATCCTTTAGAGATTGCTTACACGGCCACCATTCATATGCTGAAAAAGGCTCGGAAAGCGACCATGTTACTTGCGCTCCCCAAGTTGGAGATGTGCCATTTGACATTCCTCCTCCTCCCAAAGGATTTGTAGCAGCATTAGGTGGTGTACCATTATAATCCACCGCAATTTCAAAAGATTGTCCTGGTTGTAAATTTACAGGGACTTTTATTGCTGAATTATTACGTGAATACGCGACCGAAACACCATTCAAACGAATATCGGTAATATTAAACGTAGAAAAAAGTTCAAATAATACAGAATCTAAAGTAACTCTAGCCGTTCCATGTATCTCCCCCGTTCCTGATATATCTGTGGACTGGTTGTCCATTTGTATATCCAAAGCATAAAAATGAACATCGTACTTTTCTGTTTCTTGAATTTGAGCGACAGTCAAAGAATTACTTTTAGTCTGTATGAATGAATGACTTTTCCAATGAGAACAAATTCCATTTTGTCCCTGTACCCAAAAGGAAAACAAAGACATTGATATCATTGAAATATAATAAAAAAATGATTTACCCATGATTTATAATTTATACAATATAACT
>JALWLM010000375.1 GCA_027084145.1 Crocinitomicaceae bacterium
AAAAATCGAAGATAAACTTTTATTTTTGCAGTTATTACAATAACAAATGAAACATTTATTACTCTTATTTCTGCTTTTTTTCTCTCTTAATTCATTCTCTCAAAGAATTATTGATACTGTTTTTATTAATGGAGAAAAAGTTTTTATAAAGTCTAATCATACATGGATATATGAAAAAGACTTAAACTTTAACGGAATTTTAAACGAATATGTTCACCAGCAAATCGCTTCTGACACATCTCTAAATTATATCTACGAATGGAATCATGAAGAATGTTTTCCCTCGGACTTTAAAAATGACCCTAACAAATTAAAAGATACGATTTGGCTTTGTCTTAAAGATAGTGTTCATGGTGGTTTTGTAATGCCTTTTAATGGAAGAGTCACCTCTCATTTTGGATGGAGAAGAGGAAGAATGCACAACGGTACCGATATTGATTTAGTTACAGGAGATACTGTTCGAGCTGCATTTTCAGGGAAAATAAGGTATGCTAAATATAATACCGGTGGTTTTGGTAATCTTGTAATCATCAGACATTATAACGGTTTAGAAACACTTTACGCTCATTTAAGTCAAATGCTTGTTGTTCCTAATCAAGAAGTAAAAGCAGGTGATCCGATAGGGCTCGGGGGAAATACCGGTCGTTCTTATGGTTCTCACCTACACTTTGAAACGCGTTTTTATGACATTCCGATAGATCCGGAAAAATTGATTGACTTCAAAAAAGGAGTATTGAAGGATGATAATCTTTTAGTTCACAAAAAGTTGTTTCATGGAACAGCAAGGTCTTCTTATACAACAAGCTCTTCAGGAGGTCGAAAATATTACAGAATCCGGTCGGGAGATACACTAAGTTCCATTGCCAGAAGAAATGGTACGACTGTTTCCAGATTATGTCAATTAAACGGTATTCGTCCTACTTCTATTTTGCGGGTAGGAAAGACATTACGTGTAAAGTAACTTACTTTCCACTTATTTTTCTACTGAAAACTGAAATGGATAATGATTTTTAATCAAAAGAGTCTATTCTTCCTCTAAACTACGAATCAATAATTCTAAAATTTCTTGAGCTGCTTTAGAGATTTTTGTTCCTGGACCGAAAACCCCAAAAACACCTGCATCATATAAGAAATCATAATCTTGGCGAGGAATCACTCCTCCGGCAATAACCATAATATCTTCTCTACCTAATTTCTTTAATTCTTCAATGACTTTAGGAACCAGTGTTTTATGTCCTGCTGCAAGTGACGAAACCCCTAAAACGTGTACATCATTTTCTACAGCTTGTTTGGCTGCTTCTTCTGGAGTCTGAAAAAGTGGACCGATATCTACATCAAAACCGATATCTGCAAATGAAGTTGCTATAATTTTTGCTCCACGATCATGACCGTCCTGTCCCATTTTTGCAATCATAATTCGAGGACGACGCCCTTCCATTTCACTAAATTTATCCGCTAATTCTTTTGCTTTTTCAAAATCTTTATCTCCCATGGCTTCTGATGAATATACACCGCTAATTGAACGAATAACAGCTTGATAGCGTCCAAAAGCACGTTCCATTGCTTCGGAAATTTCTCCTAATGATGCTCTTTCTCTTGCACATTTAATTGCAATTTCTAATAAGTTCCCTTTTCCTGTTTTCGCTGCTTCATACAACTCATTAAGTGCTGCTTGTACTTTTTCGTTATCTCGATTTTCTTTTAATTGCTTTAATCTTTCAATTTGTTTTAAACGAACAGCTGTATTGTCAACTTCCAATATCTCAATTTCTTCTTCATTCTCCGTTTGATATCGGTTAACCCCTACAATAATATCTTTCCCCGCATCAATTCTAGCTTGTTTCCTTGCTGCTGCTTCCTCAATACGCATTTTAGGTATTCCTGTTTCTATCGCTTTTGCCATTCCACCCAATTCTTCTACTTCCATAATCAATTCCCAAGCTTTTCGGGTAATTTCTTCTGTTAATTTTTCTACATAATAACTTCCTCCCAGCGGGTCAATATGTTGTGTAATTCCCGTTTCTTTTTGTAAGTAAATTTGTGTGTTTCTTGCTATCCGTGCAGAAAAATCCGTTGGTAGTGCAATAGCTTCATCCAAGGCATTGGTGTGTAATGATTGCGTTCCTCCTAAAGCTGCCGCAAGTGCTTCGATACATGTTCGCATCACATTATTAAACGGATCTTGTTCTGTTAAACTCCACCCTGACGTTTGACAATGGGTTCTTAAGGCCATGGACTTTGGATTTTTAGGGTTAAATTGTTTGACCAGCTTCGCCCAAAGAATACGTGCCGCTCTCATTTTGGCAACTTCCATGTAATGATTCATCCCTATTGCCCAAAAGAAACTTAATCGAGGTGCAAAAGTATCAATATCCATTCCCGCATTGATTCCCGCTCTCAAATATTCTAATCCATCCGCTAAGGTATATGCCAACTCAATTGTAGCTGTTGCTCCCGCTTCCTGCATATGATATCCTGAAATAGAAATTGAATTGAAGCGAGGCATATTTTTCGATGTATATTCAAAAATATCAGAAATAATTCTCATTGAATGACGTGGAGGATAGATGTAAGTATTCCTTACCATGAATTCTTTTAAAATATCATTCTGTATTGTCCCTGATAACTGCTCTTGTTTTACTCCTTGTTCTTCAGCTGCCACAACATAAAAAGCAAGAATCGGTAATACTGCTCCATTCATTGTCATGGATACAGACATTTTATCCAAGGGAATTTGGTCAAATAAAATTTTCATATCCAAAATAGAATCGATAGCCACCCCTGCTTTACCCACATCTCCTTCTACTCTCGGGTGATCGGAATCATATCCTCGGTGCGTAGCCAAATCAAAAGCAACCGAAAGCCCTTTTTGTCCCGCCTTCAAATTTCTACGATAAAACGCATTGGATTCTTCCGCTGTTGAGAAACCCGCGTATTGTCTAATTGTCCAAGGACGAACAGCATACATTGAGCTATAAGGTCCTCTCAAATAGGGAGCTATTCCGGAAACAAAACCTATATGCTCCGTTTCTTCAATATCTTTTTTATCATAAAATGATTGTAATTTTATTTTTTCTGCCGTAGTAAAAGTTTCCTCTTTTATTTGCAGTTTTTTCTCTACAGATGTATCTAACGATATGTCCTTAAAATTTACTCGTTTCATGCTTCTTCTGCAATATATTCTTTTTCTAAAATTAGTGGTTCTACCCCCAAGTATTTTTCATTCAACGTCCATTCATTCTCCTCCTTTTTTTCAGGAAAATAGACGTTAATTCCAATAAGTTCTACTTCTTTATTGTTGATTTTTTTGATTCTCTCCTCTCTTATCTTCATGACCTCATCAATAAATTGCTTCCTTTTATCCTCATCAAACAAACTTGTTTCATCATCATATTCTTGAAACTTCTCCCATGCTTTTTCAGCAATAAACTCTGTCAATTTTTCCGTTGAATAACTTCCTCCTACCGGATCGATGACTTTATCGGCAAAAGATTCTTCCTTTAAAATATTAACCGTATTCAACGCCATTCTTTGTGAAAGTTCTTTTGTTCCCTTTGAAGAATATAAATCAAAAGGCAATACACAAATAGAATCCACTCCTCCGTTAATCACTGACATGACCTCTGTTGTTTGTCGCAACAAGTTTGTGTACGGATCTTTTAATGATTTGTTAACATAGGTACAATACGAAATTATGTGAGCTTTGTAAGCGCTTTGACATTCAGGATTATACATTCGTATGATTTTAGCCCAAAGCCATTTAAATGCTCTGATTTTAGCTGTTTCGATAAAATAATTGCTTCCTATTCCAAAATGAAAACCAATCATTTTTGTTGCTTGGTCAATACTATACCCTCTCTTTAGCAGCTGATATAAATATTCATGTCCCGTACTCAAAGCAAATACTATTTCTTGCCAAGAATTAGCTCCTATCTGTTGTAATTTATGAGCATTTACTGCAAAAATCCTACGAGATGTTCCAAGTTTATCAATGAGTTGAGGAATATCATCAAAACTCCAATTTTCTTCATGTAGATCTACTTGAAAATGTATCGTATCTTGCAAAGGAATTGCAGATAAAATATCATCTAAGGCTTGTTGACTTGACAGAATAAAATCCGCTTCAATATACGCAAACAAAATCTCTTTAGTAACTGTTTTCCAATCTACTTGTTTTCCTTGAGAGTCAAAAATTAAATGTTCAGCCCCGAAATTTAATGCCCAAAGTGCCTTTTCATTACTCTTTTTTTCATCTTCGATGGGCAAATAAAAAACATTTTTAAATTGATTATCTTTTTTTTGATAACCTCTTTTAAAAGGAAAATTTCCGGGCATTTCTTCTTCCTTAACGACATCTTCGTGATGATAATATGCCGTAAATTGAATGTCTTCAATAACGTTGTCAAACTCAAGAATAGAAAGAGGTTTCCCTTTTAAATCCGCAACGATTTTATCTATCCATTCTTGCTTACTAACTTTTTTAAATTCTTCAAATAAGCGTTCCATATTCTCTATTTAAACCGTTTATTAGGTAACCGCTTGGTAATATACAAATAAACTACCGTTGTAATCATTAATGTAAAGATAGGAGAAAGCGGAATACCTATCATCGGAATTTTATAAATAATCAAAAAAATACTACCGGAAATAATCATTGCAAGCGGATTTTTGAAAGCAAATTTTAAAGAATCAATCACTCCGATCTTATATCGTTCAAGTGCATAATCATAAAAAGAAAAAGCGAAAAAGAAAGAGGCAATCAACCAATCGGCAAAATCATCCAAAAAATCCAATCCGAAAATCCATGAAATAAGATAATAAATTCCATAAAAAATGATTTCCAAAAAAATAGCCAATGCAACAACAAATATCATTCGAATCATATCTTCAATGAGCCGGATAAGGTCAAAATGATATTTATTACCGGTTAAAAATTCATCCCAACGTTCACCTAGAATCGTATTCACGGGAGCAAGAATCGTTAAGATAAAGAAGATATTGATTTGTAATAAAATTGAATCTGTTACTTGTAACAAATTATATTTGATCGACTCCCAAGTATCATGAATATCAGTCCCTTGTACGTCATTAATGCCCAATGATTCTCTTATCCACCAAAAAATAAGCGTGATAACTATCCCCGGAGTGAAAAAGAGAATATACTTTCCCTTTGATAATTGTTCTATTGTAAATTGTATCGCTTTTGTATGGTATAAAAGTGTTTTCACATTATCTTTTTTAAAACTTTAATAAATTTTTCTTCATGCTCTTCTCCATGTGACGGATTGTAAAATCTTCCGTTGACAATGGTTCCTGCATTCCACCGAATATCTCCCGAATATACTAATGTTGAAGCAATAAATTCATCTTTCCTTGCTGCTAACTTTTCTTTTTCATAATAAACAACAGCATTCAATTTTGATCCCACTGAAAAATATTCCTCACTATCATCATTCATCGCTTTTCTTCCGGACAAGGTCGCCATTTGAATAGCAAACTCACCAGTATTCCCTGTTGTATCAGATGCAAAGATATTTCTTTTATGAGAAGTTAATCGTTGACCGTAATCTAAAGTTCTTAATTCTTCCAATGGATTTAAACCAATATGACTATCTGTTCCTATACTCCATTTTCCGCCTGACTTTTGAAAATCAATTAAAGGAAAAATACCATCTCCCAAATTACCCTCTGTGGAAGGACATAAAACAACATGTGCTCCAGATTGAGCTATTCCTTTTACTTCGCTTTCCGTTAAATGTGTTGCATGTACCAAATGAAATCTTTGTGACATCTCTACATGATCCAACATCCACTCTACCGGCCGTTTTCCCGTATAGTCGATACAATCATTCACTTCTTTTAATTGCTCAGATATATGAATATGAAAAGGAATGTTTTGGTAATCCCAATGATTAGCCATTAATTGAACCAAAGGAAGTTCTACCGCCCTTAATGAATGAATTCCAAGTGCAATGTTGGCTCCTTTATATTTTTTTGTTGCCTTTGCTGTTTTTTCAAACAATTCCAAATAATCTTCTTCTGAGAAAGAGATAAAACGTTTTTGTTTTTCTGTAGGAGGCATTCCAAAACCTCCTTTTTGATAAAAAATAGGAATAAGCGTGATATTAATTCCCGTTTTTTGAGCCGCTGAAATCAACCGCTCTCCCATCTCTGCAATATTATTGTATTTGTTTCCGGAGATATCGTGATGAAGATAATGGAATTCTGCTACATGCGTATAACCATGTCTTATCATTTCGTAATAAAGCTGCGTGGCTATAGTTTCAAAATCATCCGGGGATAATCTTAATGCCAGATGATACATATTTTCCCTCCATGACCAAAAATCATCTTGCGTATGAACCGGATGAACTTCTGCCAACCCGCACATTGCATATTGAAATGAATGGGAATGAGCATTTTGAAATCCCGGAAAAGCTATTCCGTCAATCTGTTGTCCTTTATCATTACTATTTTCTACAATTTCCGTGATTACCCCGTCTTCATCACATGAAATCGTTATGTTTTCTTTCCAACCTTCTTTTTGTAAAAGCTTTTTAAACGTATATCGCATCTTCAATCTATTCATCTTATAAAACTACTATTATTATTGAATCGATTAGCATTTTCTGAAACCGATGTTTGTTTGAACCAAAAAATTATTTTTTTAACTTTTGAAATGCTTTTCCCAAATTTTTGATCATATCTGAAGCAATCAAACTTTCTTCACTTTCTTGTTTTAAAGCAAGATCTCCTGAGAGACCATGTATATAAACTCCTATTAAAGCAGCATCCAAAGGACAATATCCCTGTGCTAAAAATCCTGTAATTATTCCTGTTAAAACATCTCCACTTCCTCCGGTTGCCATACCCGGATTACCTGTTGAATTAAAAACCACTGTTCCTTGAGAACAAATGGCTGTATTTGCTCCTTTTAAAACGACAATAACTTGATGTTTTTTTGAAAATGAAATTAATTTTTCCAATTGGTCGAAATCATCTTCCGATTTACCGACTAGACGTTCAAACTCCTTAGGGTGTGGTGTGAGAATACTATCTTTAGGCAATTCTTTTAGAAATTCTTTATTTTTTGATAAGATATTCAGTGCATCTGCGTCTATAACAAGTGGTTCTTTCGCATCTTTAAGGAATTGTCCGAATGCTTTTTGCGTTGGCTTTTGTGTTCCCATTCCAGGACCTATACCTATGGCTGTCGGTAAAATATTCCACTTCATATTCGTTAAGAAAGATTCATTATCATCCACCTCAACCATCGCTTCAGGAAAAGAAGTCTGCAAAATAGTATAGGCACATTGAGGAACCCAACAAGAGACTAACCCTGTACCACTTCTCAAGGCTCCCTTGGCGCTTAAAAGAACCGCACCTGTTTTACCAAAACTTCCCCCCACCATTAACGCATGTCCGAAAGTTCCTTTATGCGAATACTTCTCTCTATGTCGAAGTTTTTTACGAATATCTTTTTTTTCTAAAATAGCATATTTTATTTCTACATTTTTCAAATAATCTTTATCTAATCCAATATCAATTATTTTTATTTTTCCTGTGAAAGGATATGAAAAGGGCAATAAAAAAGCCAATTTCGGAACTTGAAAAGTAAGCGTATAATCGGCTTTAACTACTGCGTTTTTATTTTTAACGCTTTTATCTGCAAATAACCCTGATGGAAAATCAATAGATATTGATAATGCCTTAGATTGATTTATACATTGAATCGCCTCTAAAAAAACTCCTTCGGGTTCTCTTGATAAGCCTATTCCAAAAATACAATCTATAATTACATCTTTTTCTTCAATCTTAACGCAATCTTTAAAATGTGAAACATTCACATTGGTCTTTTCTAATCGACTTAAATTTGCTTCAAAAGCTTTTGAATAGTTTGTTGAAGAAGCAACCATATGAACATTCACCGAATAACCGTCAGCATCTAAAAGCCGAGCAATCACTAAACCATCTCCTCCATTATTTCCGGGACCGCAAAAAATATGAATCTTATCTTCTTTTTTAATCTTATTTTTGATAAATGCATAACATTTTGAGGCTGCTCGCTCCATTAACTCCAGCTCGGAGATACCTTCATGAAGCAAAGTTTGTTTGTCTGCTTCATATATTTGTTCCGGGAAAAGTATTTTTTTCATTGTTTTCGGAATATATTCAAATATCGAAATTTATTCCGTCTTTTTCAAAGAAAATCAGCTTGTTTTTCCTATGCTAATTCATCAACAGCAACGTGATAAGTCGGATCTTCATCGACATTAACTTCGATGATTTTGTCTGCATTTTTCAATAATTTTTGACAATCAGGACTTAAGTGTCTCAAACGAATGTTTTTCCCTGCCTTTGCATATCTTTCGGTTAAATTGTTTAACGCTTCAATGGCAGACATATCTGCTATTCTACTTTCCGAAAAATCAATGATTACCTCTCTCGGATCATTTTGCACATTAAATTTTTCATTGAACGTAGAGACAGAACCAAAGAAAAGCGGTCCATAGATTTCATAATGTTTTACCCCGTTTTCATCAATTCTTTTTCTCGCCCGTATTCGAATAGCATTTTCCCAAGAAAAAGTAAGTGCCGAAATAATCACTCCTATTAAAACCGCTAAAGCAAGATTATGTAAGAAAACCGTTACAAGTGTTACGACAATCATCACGATGATATCTGTTAACGGCATCTTTCCGAATACTTTTAAACTTGCCCATTCAAAAGTACCAATTGCTACCATAAACATAACTCCTACAAGTGCAGCCATTGGTAACTTCTCAATAATCGATGCTCCCCACATAATAAACGAAAGCAATGCCAAAGCTGCTACAATTCCCGATAATCTAGCTCTTGCTCCCGATGAAATGTTAATTAACGATTGCCCTATCATTGCACATCCTCCCATACCTGAGAAAAATCCCGTAACAAAATTGGCAGTTCCCTGTGCAATACATTCTCGATTACTATGTCCTCTTGTTTGAGTTATTTCATCAATAAGATTCAATGTTAATAGACTTTCAATTAAACCTACTCCGGCAACAATTAAAGAATAAGGGAAAATAAAGCTTAATGTTTCCCAATTCCAAGGAATATCAGGAACATTAAATGGGGGAAAACCTCCCTTTAAAGAGGTCATATCTCCGGGTAGTGTATCTACAACTGTTTTCGTGTCTATTTTAAATAAAACGGTTATTAATGATACAACAATAATGGCAACAAGTGATGACGGAACCGATTTGGTTAATTTGGGAAGTCCCCAAATAATAAACATGGTAAATATGACTAGTGCTGACATCATGACCAAATCCATTCCGGTCATCCATTCTCCATCAATCTTAAAAGCATCAAATTGTGCTAAGAAAATAACAATCGCCAATCCATTTACAAAACCATACATTACAGAATGAGGAACAAGTCGTATAAACTTTCCAAGTCGAAGTACTCCCGCCAATATCTGAAGCACTCCCGCCAATATTACCGTAGCAAAAACATATTGTGTAATTTCATCAATCGTAATTGCAGGATACAATTCTTTTAAAGCTGAAATCATACCGACATAAACAACGGCTACCGCTCCTGTTGCTCCGGAAATCATACCGGGACGACCACCCAAAATAGAAGTTATCAACCCAATAGAAAAAGCCGCATATAATCCTGTTAAAGGGGATAATCCCGCAATCATTGCGAAAGCAATAGCTTCGGGAACCAAAGCCAAGGCAACTGTCAATCCTGATAAGATTTCGATCTTATAATCTACTTTTTGTCTAAAATCAAAGAGGTTAATTATTTTACGCATCACATTTTTTTGAAGGCGCAAAGGTAATCATTTAATGATATAATGAAAGTTCACTGTGAAATTGATTTTACTTTTCCAGTAAATGATTAGGAGGAAGGTCAATTTTTCTTTTCGCAATTCTATCATACAAAACGATACTTCCCGTAACTCCTACATTTAAAGATGTATTGCCGGGAAGTTTAACAATATAATGACATTTTTCCAGTACAAAATCAGGCAATCCCGTATCTTCTGCCCCAAGCAAATAGATAGCTCTTTTAGGATGTTCAAAATCTTCCAAAGGTATGGCTCTATCATCTATTTCAACACCTACTAAACGACAATCATAAGGGATATTATTCAGGAAATCATCAAATGTTTTATAGTTAAATAAAGGTATTCTCGTCCAAGTTTTAAGAACATCTGAAGACTGTTTTTTATACTTCCCATCAATGGTAAAAATATAAGAGGCTCCCAAAATATATGCAGAACGCCAAAGTGTCCCGATATTGTGATGTGTCTTTCCTCTAAATATTCCTATTGCATGGTATCCTTTTTTGCTAATTGTCTTCATGAATCATTGGTTATTTTCCAGGTGTGAAAACTGCTTTTTCAACATCTTGTACTCCATATTTAAATTTTTTCTCCACTACAACTTTTCCCTTTCGATCATAAACCCGAAAATAACCATGCCGTAAACCGTCTTTATATTGAGCTTCAGACATTAACTTTCCTCTTCTTGTATATCTTTTCATTGTTCCATCTAATTTCCCTTTTTTATATTGAGAAATAACAATGGGTATTTTTCCACCCGGGTAATAAGCTGTCCACTCCCCGTCTTTTTCTCCATTTTTATAGTTCCCTTCCTCTGTCTTTTTATAATCTTTTTGGGAGTAAGAAACATATTGTCCATGTTTTTTACTTTCCCATAATTCAAAATCCTTCATGATAGGATCATAATCCATTTTAGGTTTTACTTTAAATAATTTATATGTTACAAGCTCTGCTATACGCCCATTTTCAAAGAACTCTTTCCATTCTCCAATCTTCAATCCATCTTTATACTCTCCGGCTAATTTTTGTTTCCCCGAAGGATAAAAGGACAACCATTCTCCGTTTAATTTCCCGTTTTTAAACGTTGCTTTATTTTTCAATTTCCCATTGGGCCAATAATTTTTCCATTCTCCTTCTTCTTTTCCGTTAACATATTCTCCTTCCATCAATAGGGTTCCATCTTCATACCATGTCTTCCACAAACCATGTTTTAAGTCATTAGCAAAATCTCCTTCTTTAAATTTTGCTCCGTTTTTATAATAATAGGTCCATCTTCCATGTTTTCTTCCATCCTTGTAATTTGCATAATACGCTATTTCTCCTGAAGGATACCAATAAGTCCATAATCCATCTTGTAAATCATTTTTAAAATTCCCTTGCATATCTTTTGTCCCCTTATTGGTAAACCAAACCCATTCTCCTTGTTTTTTTCCCATCTCATAATTTCCTTTTACTCTTACCTTTCCATTATCGTAATAATGGATACTTTGACCATGTAGTTTATCATCTTGATAATGCAATGTTTTTTCTTTATCTCCGGTATAATAAACAAAGTCCCACTTCCCGTTCTTCAAACCATTTTCAAAACTTCCCGTCAAACTTTTATGCCCATAGACATTCCATTCCGTAAAATCTCCATGTCTCAAACCGTTTTTATACCGATATAATTCTTTCAATTTACCCGTAGAAGTATAAAAGGTTTTTAACTCCCCTGTTCCATCAATAACTGTTTGTGTGTGTAGAGAATCGGGCAAATAAAACTCCATAACATAATTTTCTCCCCCTTTTACTTGTTCAACAGATTTTAATCGGCCATCCAAATAATAATATTTCCATGTTCCCGTTGGTTCTCCATTTTTAAAATAACCTTCTACCTTAGGTCTTCCCGTTAAGTACCATTCCTTATAAATACTATCCTGTTCTCCCAATTTAAAATATCCTTCTTGTCTTTTTTTCCCGTTAGGATGGTATTTTAAAACCTGTCCATGTAATTTATCCCTATAATAATTTCTTATTTCCTCAATATTTCCTTTTTCATCGAAGTAAGTCCATTTTCCATGTTTTTCTTTTGTTTCACCAAGCAAATCAACATAATATCTTCCTTTGCTTTCCATTTTTGACTTTGCATTATCATAATAGAAATAATTCATTTTTGTTAAATTCTCTTTTTCCACCACTTGTGAGTAAAGAATATTTCCTGACAATACAAGCAATAATACTATTAAAATTTTCATATCTATTTTTTACTTATAACTAAATTCTTATGATT
>JALWLM010000376.1 GCA_027084145.1 Crocinitomicaceae bacterium
TCATTATATTCCTTTTGTTTCTCAATAAAATCAAAAATTTTTAAATAATTCTTTTCCCCCGACTGAAGAGAAGAGGTCAATTTAAAAAAACGTTTTTCAGACTTTGTAAGCGACTTTACAAGATTAAATAAATCGGATGAAGGTTTCATTTTTTTAATATTGAATTCCTAACAGCAAAAATAATCTAAATTTCAATATATAATCATTTTACTATTAATTTATATCAGCATAGTCCTCCTTCTCTTTACATTATTTTAAAAGACATATTGTCATTTATTTCAGTTTAACAAACGACATTATGTCGCAAATAAGAAATGGTTCAAGATTTGACAAGAAATTTACAGATAATAAAAAAATACGTATGGATATAGAAAAATTGACAATAAAAACACAAGAAATACTTTCTAGTGCGCAACAAATAACCATATCTAAAGGACATCAAACCATTGATACAGGGCATGTATTAAAAGCCATATTAGATAATGATAAAGATGTTACTCCTTTTCTATTTAAAGAAATGGGGGTTAACTTAGAAATGGTAAAGGCAGCACTGGAGAAGATAGTTAACAGCTATCCGAAAGTTACAGGAGGACAAGTCCACCTTTCCAATGAAATGAATAAGGTATTAGCTTCTGCCTTTGAAAAAATGAAGGAATTTAATGATCAATACGTTTCTGTTGAAGTATTACTATATGCTTTAGTAGAAGCAAATGATTCCATTGGAAGGCTATTAAAAGACTCTGGTGTTAATACAAACAAACTAAAACAAGCAATTATGAACTTAAGAAATGGAGAAAATGTTACTTCTAACAATCAAGAAGCAACATATCAAGCATTGGAAAAATATGCTAAAAACTTAAACGAACTGGCAAAACAAGGGAAGTTAGACCCGGTGATTGGAAGAGATGAAGAAATACGTCGTGTATTACAAATACTAACTAGAAGAACAAAAAACAACCCGATTCTTATAGGAGAACCGGGAGTTGGTAAAACAGCTATCGCTGAAGGGATTGCTCACCGAATTGTTGAAGGTGACGTACCTGAAAACTTAAAATCTAAAATTGTATATGCTCTAGATATGGGAGCACTTGTTGCCGGAGCAAAATACAAAGGAGAATTTGAAGAACGACTAAAATCAGTCGTCAAAGAAGTAACCAAAGCAGAAGGAGAAATCATCTTATTTATTGATGAGATTCACACTTTAATTGGTGCCGGAGGAGGTGAAGGAGCAATGGATGCTGCTAACATCTTGAAACCAGCTTTGGCTAGAGGTGAATTAAGAGCTGTTGGTGCAACAACATTGAATGAATACCAAAAATATTTTGAAAAAGACAAAGCACTTGTTAGACGTTTCCAACCTGTACTTGTAGATGAACCCTCTTTCGAAGATGCGGTTTCCATCTTAAGAGGTATTAAAGAAAAATATGAAAACCACCACAAGGTAATTATCAAAGACGAAGCGATTATCAGTGCAGTAGAATTGTCTATGCGATATATTACCGACAGACACTTACCCGATAAAGCAATTGACCTTATAGATGAAGCAGCTTCTAAGCTCAGAATGGAAATCAATTCAAAACCTGAAGAGCTTGATGAGATTGAAAGAAGAATCATGCAGTTGGAAATTGAAAAAGCCGCAATAAAAAGAGAAGGTGACAACAAAAAACTAAAAGTCATCGAAGAAGAATTAGCTAATCTTACCGAAAGAAAAGATGAGCTTTTTGCTAAATGGAAAGCCGAAAGAGATATCGTAGAGCAAATTCAAAAGATAAAAGAAGATATTGAAAGATATAAATTTGAAGCGGAACAAGCTGAACGCTCCGGTGACTACGGTAAAGTAGCCGAAATACGTTACGGAAAAATCAAAGAAGCTGAAGCAGAACTTGAACGATTAAAAAATGAACTCGCTGAACGTCAATCTGAGTCTAAATTAATTAAAGAAGAAGTGGATGCTGAAGAGATCGCTGAAGTAGTCGCTAAATGGACAGGAATACCTGTTTCAAAAATGTTAGAAAGTGAACGAGAAAAATTACTCCGTTTAGAAGACGAACTTGGAAAACGAGTCGTTGGACAACGTGCAGCAATACAAGCAATATCAGACGCTATAAGACGTTCCAGAGCAGGATTACAAGACGATAAGAAGCCAATTGGTTCTTTCATCTTCTTAGGAACTACGGGAGTAGGTAAAACAGAACTAGCTAAAGCATTAGCAGATTTCTTATTCAATGATGAGAATGCGATGACTCGTATTGATATGAGTGAATATCAAGAAAAACACTCTGTCAGTAGATTAGTTGGAGCACCTCCGGGATACGTTGGATATGATGAAGGCGGTCAATTAACCGAAGCCGTCCGTAGAAAGCCGTACTCTATCGTTCTTCTGGATGAAATTGAAAAAGCTCATCCGGATGTATTCAACATACTTTTACAAGTACTGGATGACGGTCGATTAACAGATAATAAAGGACGAACTGTCAACTTTAAAAACACAATTATCATCATGACATCTAATATGGGATCAGATGTTATTCATGAAAGATTTGATAAAGTTGAAGAGAATATGTATGAAAGCATTGCCCCTGCTGTAAGAGACGAAGTCATTGAAATGTTAAAACAAAATGTAAGACCTGAATTCTTAAATAGAATTGATGAAATATTATTATTCTTACCTCTTACAAAACAAAACATTAGAGACATTGTCAAAATACAGTTAAACAACTTGAAGAAGTTGCTTAAAACAAAGGATATCGAACTTGAGATATCTCCTGAAGCATTTGATTGGATTACAGAAAAAGGTTATGATCCGTTCTTTGGTGCACGACCTGTAAAACGAGTCATCCAAAGAAGCGTAATGAATGAACTTTCAAAAGCACTTCTATCCGGTCAAGTCAATGTAGAAGACAAA
>JALWLM010000377.1:0-2538 GCA_027084145.1 Crocinitomicaceae bacterium
GCTAAAAAGAGTGTATCTTTGGGCAAATCTGTAGAATATATCGGTAACTATATAGCTTCCCAGATAGGTTTAAACTCTGTATTTTTATTTCCATTTTTTGCCTATGCAGTTTACAGGAGTTTTAAGCTAAGAAAAGACCACAGAATTTTTTATCTATGGATATTTCCTGTTTTCGTGTTTCTAATTTTTCTTTATATAGCAAGAAAGAAAAATATTGAGGCTAACTGGCCGGCATTTGGTTATGCGACCCTCTATATTTTGACGGCTTATTTTATATACACTAAAAAATGGTTCAAATCTTTTATAGCAGGATTTTTACTATCCCTGTGGCTAATTTTTACGCTTTTTTACCCATTCTATATAGATAAAATAGGATTAAGCAAAATTTATCCACCTAAGATAGACCCCCTACACAGGCTTGTAGGCTGGGAGGGTCTCGGTAAAAAAGTTTCCCAGATAACAAAAAATCTCCAAACTGAAAAATATTTTGTTTTTTCAGAAAGTTATCATGTAGCTTCAGAATTATGGTTCTATATGGAAGGACATCCCCGTATATACTCGGTAGTTATAAACAGAAGGATGAACCAATTTGATTTATGGCCGGGTCTAAAGCAGTTTGAAGGAAAGGGATATACAGGTGTATATGTTTCCCGTTGGGGATTACCACAAAAAGTAAGACAGTCTTTCAAAAGGGTCAAAGCCCATTACACTTATGATATTATTTATCGTGGCTGGAAATACCGAACAATACATATATATGTTCTGGAGGATTTTATTAAACTACATCAGGAGAAAACAAAAGGATACTGATGAACAAGCACCTGAAGTTTGTTTTTGAAGTTTACAAACCGTATATGAAACTAAAACTCCTTGCCATAGGAGGTTCTCTATTTGAGTCAATTGCTCTAACCGGTCTTGCTTACATCATAAAAAATGTTGTTGATGATGTATTTATAGCAAAAAGCTACGAAAAGCTAATTTTTGTAATTGTTGTTTTAATTATCCTTGCTGTTTTAAAACAGATAGGATTTATTATAAAAGATTATGGTATGCCCCTTATTATATATAAAGCCTCCCGGGATTTAAGATTTAAGGTATATGAAAAAATTTTGAATGCTTCACCTTCAGTTTTCAGGAAATACACACCGGGGGATTTAATAGGAAGGGCTGTTTCTGATATAGAAAAATTTGGAGAAATCATATCCCGTGTAGCAACAAACATAATAACAGAAGCATTCACAATAATCGGTATATGCGGAGTTTTAATATATAGGGACTGGAAATTATTTCTAATCTTTGTTCTGGTTGTGCCACTTCTGGCATGGGCTTTAGAACATTTTGGAGAAAAGAGAAAGAAATACTCTAGAAAGGTTCAGGAAAGCATTGGAGAGTATATACACCATCTTAGCCAGATTTTATCAGGAATAGAGGTTGTAAAACTCTTTAAGAAAAAAATATTTCTCCATATTTTTAACAAAATCAATGAAAGACTGTATGAGAGACAAAAGAAAAACAAGTTTTATGAAACAATCTATCTTTCAACTGTTGAGATAATAGCTTACACAGCTACGGCCGGAATTATATTTTATGGTGGAATTAGGATTATAAACGGAGACTTAACCCCCGGGGATTTCTTCTCATTTTTAGGTGGTGTTTTTATCCTTGTAAACTCGTTGCAGGCATTCCAAAGGGGAGCTGTTAATGTAAAGGCATTAAATCCAGTTATAGACCGTCTATTAGAAGTTTTAAATCTGCCTCAGGAGGAAGATAAAGGAATAGAATTTACAGGTCTAAAAGATAAAATTCAGTATCAAAATGTTTCCCTGTCTATAGATGGAAATCAAATCCTGAAAAATATAAATCTCACAATTAAAAAAGGTGAAAATTTAGGTATTGTAGGCCCAACAGGTTCAGGAAAATCAACACTGGTAAAAATCTTACCTGCTCTGATTACAGAATATGAAGGAAAGGTCTTAATAGATAATCATGAGCTCAGAGAATATTCTCTGTCTTCCCTCAGGGACAAAATAGGTATGGTTTCACAGGAAGTAATAATCTTTAATGATACCCTTAGAAATAACCTGCTTGTTGCAAAACCTGATGCTACAGAGGAAGAATTAATAGAAGCCCTGAAAAAAGCCAAAGCAGATTTCGTATTTAAACTGGAAAATGGCCTTGATACAGTCTTAGGAGAAAAAGGCTCCAGACTTTCCGGTGGAGAAAGACAGAGAATAGCAATAGCCCGTATATTCCTGAAAAACCCGGATATTCTGATTGTAGATGAAGGAACATCAGCCCTTGATGTTGAAACGGAAGAATACATAATGGAAGAGATAAACAGACATTTCTTAGATAGAACAGTAATCATAATAACCCACAGATTAAAACTCCTTGATATAACAAACAGAGTAGTAGTCATAGAAGAAGGTCAGATTGTTGAAGAAGGAACAAAAGAGGAACTCTTAAAACAAAAGGGTATATTTTACAGGTTTTCAACCATATCATACTGATGCTGTTAGAATATTATCCAGAAATTTT
>JALWLM010000377.1:2548-2898 GCA_027084145.1 Crocinitomicaceae bacterium
ATTTAGACCATTTAAAAGGATTTCCCTATTAGAAGAAAAAATTGAAAAAAATAATTTTGAAAGACCCCAATATCACAAATATAACGTAATTGCCCATATACATACTCAGTTTTCCTTTGACTCACTTGGGAAACCATCAGACATTAAAAAAGCAATGGAAGAAAATAATATAGATTTTGTTTTTGTGACAGACCACGATAATGATAACTACAAATATTTTGA
Source organism: Crocinitomicaceae bacterium (assembly GCA_027084145.1). Classification (GTDB taxonomy): domain Bacteria; phylum Bacteroidota; class Bacteroidia; order Flavobacteriales_D; family Crocinitomicaceae; genus UBA4466. Next base: position 2,771 of record JALWLM010000377.1, read on the forward strand.
GGATAAGAGAGTATTTGCAGGCATTGAAAAAAATACACCGGATGGAAGACTTCTTTTACTTGGAAATGAGCTGCCTGTAATATCTCATCCTAACAACTTTGAGTTTGAGCACTACAAATGGAAAGGAG
>JALWLM010000378.1 GCA_027084145.1 Crocinitomicaceae bacterium
AATAATAAAACGAGAACAAAAAAAGAATACCTGTTTTTAGCTACTATGAAAAATTTATCTAAAAGATTAAAAGATTCTTCTAAGCTTTCTTTTTCTTTTTAACTTTATCTATCCATTTATCATCTTTCATCTCCCCCAATACATTAACAACTTTCATCCTTGAATAATCTTTGACTGCAAGCATCATTTGTTCTTCAGTATCTCTTCGAATTAAAACTCCTCCACTTCCTTGATTTTTTACTTCTATATAAAAACCATCTTTTAATTTTGCCGGTTTTGTTGCTGGTCTCCCCATTTTTGTACTTTTTTTTTATAAACGTAGGTTAATATAGTGACAATAAACGAATTTACAAATTAATTATTGTCTTTTTTTAAAAAAAAGTGATTAATGGATAATAATATTAATAAATGTTATTTATTTTTCACTCCAAATATCCCAAGATTTCAATGCTTGGTGTTTTAGCATCGATAGTCCGTTCATTACAATCGCTCCTTCTTTTTTTGCTTTTTGCAAGAACAATGTTTCTTCAGGATTATAAATTAAATCTATAACTAAATGTTCTTCTGTTAAATCATGAAATGGTATTGGTAGAAAATCGTTTATATTTGGATACATTCCTACCGGTGTTGTATTGATTAGCAGCTTACAATACTTTAACATGTGTTCATTTACTTCATGATATGAAAAACAATTTTCTTTTGATGGATTCCTTGTAACGTAAATAACCTCTATTCCTATCTTATTTAATACATGTGTAATTGCTTTTGATGCTCCACCTGTACCGAAAACAATGGCTTTATGATGTTTATTAGTTAAAAAAGGTTTTATTGATTGTTGAAAACCATAGGCATCCGTATTATATCCTATCCATTTTTCACCTTGCTTTTTGATGGTGTTTACCGCACCTATATCTAGTGCTTCATCACTTAAATCATCTAAATATAGAATTACTTGCTCTTTATATGGAATAGTAACATTAAATCCTTCGAATTGTTCTGATTCAAAAATTTCTTTAATGTTATCAATATGATCAAGCTCAATATTTTCATAATTTGCTTCTATATTATTTTTTTCAAAAAAATCTTGAAAAAAATCTTTTGAAAAAGAGTGTTTTAAACTTTGACCTATTAATCCGTATTTTTTCATTTGGAAGACAAATTATCAGGGGTCAAACGATCTAATACATACAAGACAACAAAACCTGCTATCATTAATCCAATAGCGTAAAATATTTGATCATTAACAATATCATCCGGCCATACATTTTTTTGTATAAAAGGAACTTCTTCTCCATGACTGTTTATTCTTGTCGATATTGTTTCTTTCCATGGCCAAACTTTATTTAACGACCCAATCAAAAAGCCCATCAAAAGTGCAATTGTAGCATCCTTATAATGCTTGAATAAATATTTTAATAGTCTTGAAAAAGATAGTAAACCTATAATACAACCTGAAACAAAAACCATCAAAGACTTGAAGTCTTTCTCTGTTATTGCTAACATTACGTTATCATAACTCCCTAATAATAATAGTATAAAAGCCCCTGATATTCCGGGTAATATCATCGCACAAATAGCGATAGAACCACTCAAAAATAAATACCACAATGTATCGATGCTTGATGAAGGCGGAGCTATTGTTATATAATATGCAATACTTGTTCCTACTATAATGGCAATAAATTCTACTGCTTCCCATTTTTTTAGAGACTTCATCATTACCCAAATACTTGCGACAATTAAACCAAAGAAAAAACTCCAAATAATTACCGGATGATTATTTAATAAATAAACAACCAATTTTGAAAGTGAAAAAATACTAATCCCAATCCCTAAAAAAAGAAAAAAGAAAAAATTCCCATTGATGTATCTCCATGCTGGTAACAGTCCTTCTTTAAAAAGTATTTTTAATGCTTTAAGGTTTATTTTACTAATACTATCCAGCAACTCCTCATATATCCCTGAAATAAATGCAATTGTACCGCCTGAGACACCTGGAACAACATCTGCCGCCCCCATGGCCATCCCTTTTAAAGCTAATAAAAAATATTTCATCTTAATATTTTTCCAATGTATTATCTACTTCATCAATCCAAGCCATAATTCCTCCTTCCAAAATTGCTACATCCAATTGATATTCTGACAAAAGTAAGTTTGCTACTGCTGTTGCTCTACTCCCGGTTTTACAAATAACAACGATTGTTTTATCTTTGGGTAAACGATTTATTTCATTAGGAATCTCTCCCATTGGAATATTCAATGCTCCATTATTTACAATTTCATATTCGTAGGGTTCTCTAATATCTAAAGTGAAAAACTCCTGCCCTTTTACTTTCAGTTCTTTTGCTGTTATTGTTTTCATTGTTTGAATTCTTTTTTACAAAAGTAAAATTATCCTTTCACTTTTACCGATACAATCATATTGAACTTTGCTACAATTTCATTTTCTTCATTTCTTGCCAACACTTCTACTTCAGTATTTACTCGCTCTTTTTTATTTTTCGATTCTTCAACTGCTTTTTTGATTTTAAGTCCTTCTGTTATCTCAAAAACAACATCTGATTCTGCTCTTTTTAAAAAATCAGCATGCATTCCCTTGAAAGCGAAAGATATTTTATATCCCATTATTTCTGAAAAATAAAAAGCATGAATCCCGGCAGCAACATCTGCTCCTACAGCAAGAGCTCCAAAATACATCGAGTTAAGATGATTTTTAGTTTTTCTGCTTAATTTTATCTTAACCTTTACTTTCTGCTCATCTAACATTAATAATTTAGGTCGAACAAAGCCTATCATAGGAATTTTAAAAATCCCTAATAGAAAAAGTTTCCACTTCATCTTTTTGATAGAGATATTAGGACTCTTCTTGTTCATATTCTTTTTTGAGCTGTTCAATAA
>JALWLM010000379.1 GCA_027084145.1 Crocinitomicaceae bacterium
CATTGATAGGGTTGTATTTAAAAAATTCTTTAAATATTAAATAAAGGTATCCTTTAAAACCTCTTTTTGTTTCTTTTGCAAACTTCTTTGCTATAACTGCTTCAAAAGCATATCCGCCAACACCAAGGAAAAATTTATCGTTGACTTTTACGGTATCCATTTTTATGGCTTTGCTCTCATTGATGAAATGAATAGCATCCGGTAAATGCATTGGAATACCTAGATGTCGGGCAAGTCCATTTCCTGAACCGGCAGGAAGAATAGCTAGTTTTACATTTGACCCGATAAGTGCTGTTCCAACTTCATGAACAGAACCATCACCACCAACTGCACAGACAATATCAAAACCATTTTTAATGGATTCTAAAGTAAGTTCTTTTGCATGTCCTTTATATTCTGTGTAAACGATTGTATAATCAAAACGATTATGATTCAGGTTTTCTTGAATAATCTCGGGAATTTGCTTTTTATTGCTATTTCCTGACTTTGGGTTGATAATGAATAATATTCGTTCTTTCATTCTACAGTCATTTCATTTCGTATCAAATCTTGCGTATAACGCTGAATCATCGCTTTAATTCTATTTTCATTCTCTCGAACAAAGTCCGGATAATATGAAATAGAATCAATCTGATTCGAATTGGTTGAAGTGAAATCATACAAATTTTGTGCCTTGTTTTTAACAAAGATGGTCATAAAGTTTTTTCTAAAGTAAGAATAAGACCCATTAATGTAGGTAATCGCTTCTCTTATAGAGTCTTGAAAGGGGGAGTTGCCAAAAGTATAATATTTTGTTTTAATATTCAAAAGATCTAAGATGCTAGGTAAAATATCGATTTGTTGGAAGATTTCTCTTTTTTTCCCAATAGGAAGCCTGTGATTAGGGTCAAAGAAAATGATAGGAATGCGATACATGTGTGTTCTTTGATTATAGACAGAAGTTTTACTGCTTGGAGTATGATCTGCTAATAAGACGAATAAAGTATTTTTATACCATTTTTGTTTTTTAGCTTCATCAAAGAATTTTTTTAATGCATAATCTGCATAATTAATTGAAGCACAAATAGATTGATTTCCATATTGAACCTTTTCTTTCATATGTTCAGGAATACGATAAGGATGATGAGATGAAAGTGTAAATAAAATACTGAAAAAAGGTTCTGTTAATTCTGTTATTTTTCTGGCAGTCCAAGGGTTGAAATTTTCATCCCATATTCCCCATGTTCCATCAAAATGTTTATCGTTATTGTATTCATGCCTACCGAAATAATGGTCAAAACCACAGATGTTTGCAAAACCGTCAAATCTCATGGACCCATTTGTTGCTCCATGGAAAAAGGCAGAAGTATATCCATGTTGTTTTAAGATGTTGGGAATTGTATTGATTTGATTATCACCATAAGGTGAAGAGATGTAAGGGTTATCCATTAAAGCAGGGATAGATGCCACAATAGAAGGGATGGCTTCAATGGATTTCTTTCCATTAGCAAAACCGTACTCATACCACAATGAGTTTTCCATAAGAGAGTCTAAAAAAGGAGTAAATCCTTGACCGTTATTATATTTTCCAATAAACTCTATACCGAAACTTTCTAATAAGATGACAACAACATTGGTTTGGTTTGGAAGTATATTAGCGGGTTGGCTGATTTTGATAGGATCAAAATATTTTTGACAAGTTGCATCATCAAAAAAACGGACAGGTTCTATCCCGGGTTGTTCAGCAGTTTTGATTACCGTAAAAGGAGTATTAATTACAAAAGCTGTATTTTTCCCTTTGGTAATTGCAGAAACTTCAATTGTTCCTATAGGTTTTAATCCAAATCCCCCGCGGGCAATAATGATTAAAATAGGGATGAGCACAAAAAATAAAAGAGTTTGTTTTTTTAAAGAAAAAGAAGAAGGTAATTTGATTTCCGTTTTTCGATATAACTTTTCACTCATGTAAATGAAAATGATTAAAAAGATAGCAAGATGCCAAAAGTCATGAACAAAAGAGCTAAAGAGTTGTTTCATATCTTCTCCGGCTGAAACAATGGAGAACACATCAAATGTCGTTCGTTTTAAAGTAAATTTATAATACTCGACATCGACTAAATTAAACCCCAAAAGGAACGTGTTTAAGAGGTGAAAAAGAATTTTAAAAAAACGTTTGTAATAAGGATGACTTCGATATTTAAAAGGAAGAAGATATAAAAAATAATAGGGAATAAAAACCAATGATACTGTAATAATGTCTATCCATAGCCCCAGTAAAAAATCAACAAAAGAGATAGAAGTGAAGGAAGATTGATTAAATAAATAAAAAATGATTCGAGTAACAAACAGCATTAAAACGGCTATTCCCATTCTTGCAAATAAAACTTGAATATATTTCGGGAATATATTTTTCATAATTTATAAACGCTGTAATGGTGTCTTTACTCCATCAACTAATGAATAACAAGAAAGGTGATCCGCAAAGACAGCAGACTTAAATAAAGAAGTATTCAATAACATTCGAACACATTCTTGTACACCTTCAACAATGGAGGGGTGAGGGTGTACTAATTCAGCAAGAACTTCAATCGGCTCATTCATCTTTATTAATAATCCGCATGCTTGTATTGCAGTGGAAGCATGTTCTCCCACAGCTCTCATACCAATAATTCTCATATCATCATCATTGGTAACAATAATTTTAAAAAAACCTTCTGTTTTTCTCATCGCAATTGCTCTGGCGATAAGGTTATAATCAAGCTTAACGACTTTGACCGGAATATTTTTTTCAATGCAAGCCTTTTCGTTGAGTCCGACGGCTGCTACTTCCGGCTTTAAGAACATAATGGTACAGACATTGTCATAAATTAACCGTTCTTGTTTGTTTCCAAACATTTTTTCAACTGCATGTCGAGCTTCAATCTCTCCCATGTTAACTAGGGCTATTCGTCCTGAAACATCACCTGCAACATAAATGTGAGGTATATTCGTACGTGTATCATCATCGCCGATATGTACTCCCCTTTTAGACATTTTAATTCCTGCATTTTCAATGTTTAATGATGCGATATTGGGAGTTCTACCAATAGAAAGTAATGCTTTCTCTACATGAATAATTTCTTTTGTTCCGTCTTTGTGTTCTATTTCATATTCAACACCACCGTTTTTCTTCTCCAATCTGAGAAGGTTTGCATTATGATGAATTGTAACCCCTTGTTCTTCCAAGTTTTTAGCAACAAGAGAACTGATATCTTCATCTTCAAAAGGAAGAATTCGATGTTGACGATCAATGAGATAAACCTTCGTTTTCCCGAAATTAGAAAAAATGGTAGCAAATTCTGTCCCGATAACTCCCGCACCAACAATCACTAAACTTTTAGGGAAATCTTTTAATTTATCAATATGATCACTGGTTAAAATATCTTTACCATCCGCTTGAAATTGAGGTAATTTTCTAGGGCTACTTCCTGAAGCAATAAGAATATGCTCACCGTAAATGATTTTTTCTTTATCCTTATGTGTTATTTTAACTTCATGTTCATTAACAAAACTACCTATTCCTCTTTCATAAGTAAGTAGTTTATTCATCGTTTCATTTTGCAAGAGCTTGATGTGGCAAGAATATTGAAATTTACGTTCAAAAATAGCTTCGTCATGAACTTTCATTACATCTTCCCATGTCAAATCGTAAGGAGTCCTTCCTTTTAACTTTAAAGTCTCATTAATAAAAGAAACTCTTGTAGATAATTCCCATAAAGTTTTTGATGACAGGGCACCATTATATACAGCTGCACCTCCTACACGGGATTTTTCGATAAGGCAAACCTTTTTACCAAAATCAATAGCTCTCATTGCACCTGCATACCCTGCCGGTCCTCCTCCAATGACAATTAAATCATACTTTTCCATTTTTTAAATGTAATTTCGTTGTGTAAATATACATTAAAGTTAAAATGGATGATACAATATATCATAAAGAATTAGTCAAATTAAAAGATAAACAATCAGATATCAAACGTTTATTTAGAAAGTTAAAGTCCAAAAAGAGAAAAAATGTAGATGATTTGTTTCACTCTTTACATGATGAAGTCTTTGAAAAAATTGATTGTTTGTCTTGTGCAAATTGTTGTAAAACAACAAGCCCCATTTTCAGAGATGTAGATATTGTAAGGATTTCAAAAAAACTTAAAATGTCTGTATCTCAATTTGAAAATCAATATTTAAATCGAGATGAGGATGGAGACAAAGTGTTAAAAAGTTCGCCGTGTGCTTTTTTGGGAAGTGATAACAAATGTTTTATCTATGATTTTAGACCACAAGCATGTAGAGAGTATCCACATACAGACAGAAAGAACATGAGTTCCATTTTAAATTTAACAAGGAAAAACACGGAAGTATGTCCTGCCGTAGCAATGATTGTTGATCGAATTTTAAAAAAGAAAGAAGAACTTTAACACGATACCGCTTATCTTTTTATTTTTATCCGGATAAAAAAGCATAAATAGATGAAAGTTGTTTTTATGGGAACACCGTTTTTTGCGGTGGGAATTTTAGATAAATTAATTAGAGAAGGAGTAGATGTTGTTGGTGTGGTTACTTCTGTAGATAAGAAAGCAGGGAGAGGATTGAAATTGAGAGAGAGTGATGTGAAAAAATATGCAAAAGAAAAAGAGTTAAATATTTTACAACCGGAAAATTTAAAAGAGGAGTCTTTTTTAAACGATTTGAAGAAATTAAATGCCGATTTATTTATTGTGGTTGCTTTTAGAATGTTGCCGGAAGCCGTGTGGAAAATGCCTCCGAAAGGAACAGTAAATTTACATGCCTCTCTTTTACCGGACTACCGAGGGGCTGCGCCTATTAATTGGGTATTGATTAACGGAGAGTATAAAACGGGAGTAACTACTTTTTTTATTGAAAAAGAAATTGACACGGGGAATATTATAGAGAGAAAAGAAGTAGAGATTGGAGAAAATGAAATAGCAGGAGAGCTACATGATCGTTTAATGCAAGCAGGAGCGGATTTAATGTATTCAACATACTTAAAAATAGAAAAAGACGACATTCAGCCTATTTCTCAGGAAGAATTAATAAAAGACAAAAGAGAGCTAAAAAAAGCTCCTAAAATCTTTAAAAAAGATTGTAAAATCAATTTTTCAAAACCGGTTGAGCAAGTTCATAATTTCTGTAGAGGTCTGAGTCCTTATCCGGGAGCGTGGTGTAGCTTATATCATAAAGGAAAAGATAAGGAATTAATTTATAAAATATTGAAGACGGAAAAAACAAGTATTCCTATTCTCGATGGAAAACAGATTGATGTAGATGATAAAGGTTTGTTGTTTCCGACTGCTGATTTTTATTTAAGAGTTCTTGATATTCAACCGGAAGGTAAACGTAAAATGTCGTTCAAAGAGTTTATAGCAGGCAACCAAGTTTCAGCGTTAAAATTGAGATAAGAATTTAATCGATAAATAAAATATGTTCGTCTAAAACCCCGTTATTTATGCGATATTCGGGGTGTGTTATTAACAAAAAACACCTTTTTTTCACAAAAAACACCTTTTTTTCGTTGAAATCCTTGTGTGATAAGGATATTCCGTTATATTTGTTAGCGTTATTAACTAATAAAAACAAAGAAATTATGAACAAAACTGAATTAGTAGATGCAATTGCATCAAAAGCGGGATTATCAAAAGCAGATGCTAAAAGAGCATTAGATGGATTTATTGAAGCTACAGGAGAAGCTCTTAAAAAAGGAGATAGAATCTCTTTAGTTGGATTTGGATCTTTTTCAGTAAACAAGAGACCTGCCAGAGAAGGACGTAACCCTAGAACAGGACAAACAATTAAAATCGCAGCTAAAAAAGTTGTAAGATTTAAAGCTGGATCTGATTTAGCTAAAAAAGTAAACTAAAAATTAATTTTACTTGATAAAAAAATAGGGATCCTTTTGGTTCCCTATTTTTTATTTTTAAAAGAATAAGTATGGGAGAAGACCAAGAAGTTTTAGAAGCATTCTATAATATCATAACAGATAGTAAGCAAAAACTTTTTGATAAAATTGCAAAAGAAAGAACACGTTACTTGACAGTAGTAATGGAGAGTGTTCATAAAGAGCATAATTCATCAGCAGTACTTCGAACTTGTGATTGTTTTGGAATTCAGGATTTATATACAATTGAAAAAGGTGTCAAACGATATATTCCTCAGAGAGATATTGCATTGGGGGCAGGAAATTGGGTTGATTTATATACTTATTCAGAGGGGGATTCTCCAACAGTGAATTGTCTTCAAGATTTAAAAAAGAAAGGATATCGTATTGTAGCCACAACTCCTCATACGGAAAAAAGTATTAATGATGTGGATATATCCGGTCCAATAGCTCTAGTCTTTGGGACAGAAAGGACAGGAATATCCGAAGATGTCGTCAAGCATGCAGATGAATTAGTTAAGATTCCGATGTATGGTTTTACAGAAAGTTTTAATATTAGTGTCTCAGCTGCAATTTGTTTAAGTATAATGAGGAATAAACTTGAAGAAAATATTGAAGGCTGGAAGCTTTCCGAAGAAGAACAAGTAAAGTTAAAGATAAAATGGGCTACAAAAATTCTTAAAAATGGAGAAAAAATAGAACAAGAAATTAGAAAACGAGTGGCTAAAACAATGCAAATCAGAAAAGAATAAATATATTTGTAGCCGGAAGTAAATTGAGAATATTAAATTTATATATCTTATAATATGGGAAAAGGAGATAAAAGAACAAAATTAGGGAAGCGATTCATGGGGACTTATGGTGTTTCCAGAAAAAGAAAAAAGAAAAAAAGAGCGATGGTTGTGGTAGCGACTAAAAAGAAAACAACTTCTAAGAAAGCAGCTGCAAAAACAACAAGTAAATCAACTACATCTAAAGCTACTAAAGCGGATGACTTTAAAAAGATAGAAGGAATAGGTCCTAAAATCGCTAAAACACTTCAAGAAGCCGGGGTAAAGACTTTTAAAGAATTGGCAAAAATGACACCGGAGAAAATTTCAGAAGTAATCTCTGAAGTGAGAGGAAATCATGTAACGAATACTTGGCCTAAACAAGCGGAATTGGCGGCAGAAGGAAAATGGGAAGAACTCAAGGCTTGGCAAGATAAACTAAGCGGAGGAAAAGAATCAAAATAATAACGAATATATCCCTTTCTGCGAAAGGGATTTTTTTTGAAATAAAAATGAAACATAATTTTGGTGCAGGTCCTTGTATTTTACCACAAGGCGTTTTTAAAGAAGCAGCAGAAGCTGTTTTAGATTTCAATGGTTTATCTCTATTAGAAATTTCCCATAGAAGTCCTGATTTTGTCGAAGTAATGGAAGAAGCACAGAAGCTTGTAAAGAAAGCATTAAATGTGCCTGATGGATATTCCGTACTTTTTCTACAAGGAGGAGCTACTTTAGGGTTTTCCATTGTAGCTTTAAATATGATGAGAGAGAAGAAAAAAGCAGGATATATTCATACAGGTACTTGGGCGAAAGGAGCAATAGGGGAAGCAAAAGCGGTTGGAATTGATGTAGATGTTTTTGCATCTTCGGAAGATAAAGGATTTACATATATTCCGAAAAATTACACGATACCGAAAGAGGTGGATTATATTCATTATACTTCTAACAATACCATCTTCGGAACACAGTTTAAAGAAATTCCAAAAACATCAAAACCATTGGTCTGTGATATGTCCTCAGATATCTTTTCAAAACCGATAGATGTATCTAAATTTGATATTATTTATGCAGGAGCACAAAAGAATTTAGGACCGGCAGGAACAACTCTTTATATCGTTAAAGATGAAATTTTAGGAAAATCATCATCGTCTTTTTTACCGAAATATCTGAACTTAAAAAATCATGTAAATAAAGGTTCGATGATGAATACACCTCCGGTATTTGCGGTCTATGTTTCAATGTTAAATCTACGTGATTTATTGAAAAACGGAGGGGTAGAAGCAGCAGCAAAAAGAAATGAAGAAAAAGCAACATTGTTATACAATGAAATTGACCGTAATTCTCTTTTTGAAGGAACGGTAAATAAAGAAGATCGTTCATTAATGAACGCTACTTTTTTATTAAAAGAAGAGGGACTGAAAGATACATTTGATAAAATGTGGGATGATGCAGGGATTGTAGGGCTAAAAGGACATCGTTCCGTAGGAGGTTATAGAGCTTCTATGTATAATGCACTAAAAATTGATAGTGTAAAGGTATTGGTTGAAGTTATGAATGAATTGGAAAGAACAAAAGGATAATGAAGGTACTTGCAAATGACGGAATATCCCAAGCAGGGATAGATGTTTTAACAAACGCCGGATATGAGGTGTTGACTGAAAAAGTTGAACAAGAAAATCTGATTGATTACATCAATCAAGAAAATATTGAAATACTACTCGTTCGTAGTGCAACAACAGTTCGTAAAGATCTAATTGATGCATGTCCAAACCTAAAGCTCATCGGTAGAGGTGGAGTTGGAATGGATAACATAGATGTTGATTATGCCAGAGAAAAAGGGATAATTGTTATCAACACACCGGGATCATCATCTCAATCCGTTGCAGAGTTAGTAATGGGACATCTCTTCTCTATTTCAAGATTCTTACATGATTCATTTAAGAATATGGACTCGGGAGATTTCAAAACATTAAAAAAGAAATATGGAAAAGGAGTGGAGTTGAGAGGGAAGAATTTGACAATTATTGGTTTTGGCCGTATCGGACAAAGTTTAGCAAAATATGCGATTGGTGTAGGAATGAATGTAACAGCGGTTGATTTATTGATTCCGAAAGCAACACTGGAAATAGAGTTAGGTAATGGTTTAAAGACATCTATTGATATTGAAACAAAAAAATCGATAAGTGACGCGATTAAAGATGCAGATTATATTTCTTTACATATTCCTAAGCAAGAAGATGGTTCAGCAGTGATTGGAGAAAAAGAATTTGCATTAATGAAAAACGGAGTTCGAATTGTAAATGCAGCAAGAGGCGGAGTTATTGATGAGGATGCTTTAATCAAAGCTTTAGATTCAGGTAAAGTAGCAGCCGCAGGATTAGATGTTTTTGAAAATGAGCCTCATCCGAAAGAAGAGTTATTGAGCCATCCTAAAATTGCTTGTACGCCACACATTGGTGCTGCAACAGTAGAAGCTCAAGCTCGAATCGGAGAAGAGTTGGCAGAAACAATTATTTCTCATTTCGGGAAACACTAGTTTTTGAGGAAAGTTAAATGGCTAAAATCTATCCGTTTAAAGCAATACGACCCACACGGGATAAGGTACAACTTGTAACCAGTCAACCTTTTTATGCTTATTCAAAAACCGTTTTGGAAGCGATTCTTTCTGCGAACCCATACTCGTTTTTACATATTATCAATCCTGAGTTCGGGCCGGGTAATAATCCTGAATTGAAAAGAGAAAGGCGTTTTAAGCTAATTCATGAAGGCTATGAAAAATTTCAGGAAAAAGGAATTTTCTTAAAAGAAAAGGAAAGCACATTGTATTTGTATCGTCAAATCAAAGATGGTCATGAATTCTTAGGGATAATTGCCGGAGCGTCTATTGATGAATACGATAATGATGAAATTAAAAGGCATGAAAAAACATTAACTGATAGAGAAGAGATGTTTGCTGAATATCTGCATATTGTCGGTTATAATGCAGAACCCGTTTTATTATCTTATAGTGATGAGAAAAATGAGATAGATAATATTTTAATAGAGAAGACAAAAGAAAGACCCGAATACGAATTTTCCACAATGGATGAGATAAAACATGAATTATGGGTCTTTACACAAGATGAAGTAAAGTTGCTTCAAGATAAATTTGAGAAAATAAAACCTGTTTATATTGTAGATGGGCATCATCGTTCTGCGTCATCTTCGGCTTTAAGAGGATATCGAGAAAAAATAGGAGCAAAACATTTTGTAAATGAAGATTATTTTATGGCGTTATTCATTAATGAGAAGCGTTTGAAGATATTTGAATTTAATCGTTTGATGAAGCATTTGAATGGTAAATCAGAGCAAGAGGTGATTGATGAGTTGAAAAGCAGATTTGATGTAATGCCATTGCAAAAAGGAGCAATTCCAACACAAAAACATGAATTTACAATGTGTTTGAAAGGGAATTGGTTCAAATTGGGATGTAAAAAAGGAATTTTTGACGAAAATCATCCTGTAAAATCTTTAGATACAGATATTTTAACTGAAAATGTATTAAAACCTGTTTTTGGTGTTAAAGACTTAAAAAAAGATAAAAACATCGGTTTTGTAGAGGGAGGAAAATCAGTTGAATATTTTGAAAACATTATGACAGAAAAGAACTTTGAAGTCGGTTTTATGCTTTATCCTATTGAAATAAACGAGATCAAGAGTGTAGCGGATAATCATTTGACCATGCCTCCGAAATCTACTTGGGTAGAACCTAAATTAAGAAGTGGATTAACGATATATAATATTAATGAGTGATGCAGATAGAGAATTTTAAAAGGGTTCAAAAAGAAATTCCTGAAAATGTTACTTTGGTGGCGGTATCAAAAACAAAACCGGTAGAAGATATTTTAGCTGTTTATGAAGAAGGACATAAAATTTTTGGAGAAAACAAAGTTCAAGAGTTAGTCCGGAAATATGAGGTTCTTCCCAAAGATATTCAATGGCACTTAATAGGACACCTTCAAAGAAATAAAGTAAAATATATAGCTCCTTTTGTTCATCTGATTCATGCAGTTGATAGTTTGAAGTTGTTAAAAGAAATTAACAAACAAGCAAAAAAAAATGACCGTATCATCTCATGTCTGTTACAATTTCATATAGCAAAGGAAGACAGTAAATTCGGTATGACTTTGGATACGGCAATTGAGCTTTTAAAGTCTGATGATTTTTTATCGATGCAAAATATTTCTATCGAAGGAGTCATGGGGATGGCAACAAATACCGATGATGAAGAACTCATTCGAGAAGAATTCAGAACTTTATTCAATTATTTCCATGTATTAAAAAGTCATTTCTTTAAATTTAATGATGCTTTTAAAGAAATATCTATGGGAATGAGCGGAGATTATCTTATTGCAATTGAAGAAGGAAGTACAATAGTTCGAGTAGGTAGTGCTATTTTTGGAGAGCGAAAATATCTTTAATTGTTGATAAAAGAATAACAACTTTAAGTTGTAGATCATATAATTTGAATAGTTTTGTAAGCAAATCCGTTATTTAAGATGAGAAGTAAAGTTTTATTTTATTTGGCCTTTTTGTTTGTGACAAATTTAAGTTTTGCACAGCCATACAAGACAATAAAACGCTATAAACCATATAAATGGATGATTGGTTTACATTGGGCGGCAATTGATGATGATGGAAATCAATTTGGAGATTTATTCAATATGAAAGATAGCTGGATGTATTCCTATTATCCTACACAATTATCTGTAGATCGTTACTTTGATAATGGATGGAGTATTGAAGGAGTTGCTACTTATATGCAATATGTACCGGATAAAAATGTCAATGATACCATCCTTCACCAATATGCGACATTTGCCAACTTAGACATCAATGGAAAATACAGTTTTTATATTGATTATGCGCCAAAAGCAAGATGGATAGAACCTTATATTACTTTTGGATTAGGATATACTTTCCGAGACAGTGCTTTTGTAGCTCAACATGTTCCTTCTGTAAATCTTGGGGCAGGACTTAATTTTTGGTTTACAAAAAATATAGGTATTCGTTTTCATTCTTCGGCAAAAATCGGTGTTTTTCCGGGGTTTTGGACAACACATACCAATTATTTGCACCATAATGTAGGCTTACTTATTCGATGGAATGAAGGGAAAAAAGAAGATAATAGTTTCCAAAAAAGAAAGCATAAATGGACAAGGAAACATGGAGGACGAAGAAAAAAAGGAGGACATTGATCATTGATATCAAAAAAGAGAGACTTTCTCTCTTTTTTGATTTGTAATTATTTATTTGTTTTTCAAGTTCTACCTTTACCTGTTGTAATCTATAAAATTGAATATGAAATGTTCTGTTTGTAATAATGAAAT
>JALWLM010000380.1 GCA_027084145.1 Crocinitomicaceae bacterium
TCCTAAGAACTGCATCTCTTCTTCAAATGCTTCTGCTGCTCTTTGAGACATATTGGCTAAAAATTTCTGTTTTAGCTCTTCTGGAGCACCTTTTAGGGCAATCATTAAAGTATTTTTATCAACTTCTTTTAAAATTTCTCTAACCGCAGTATTATCAAGCTTAAGAATATCTTCAAATGTAAACATTTTTTCTTTGATCTCTTCTGCAAGTTCATTATTGATCTGTTCTATATGTTTTAGAGTTGATTTTGCCGCTTTTTGTCCAAGTCTGTTGAAAATCTCAGCAACAAATCTAACTCCGCCGATTTCTACTTTATATCCAGTTAAAGATTCCAATTTAGTTTCAAGTATAGCACTTACTTTTTTAATAACATTTGGAGAAATATCACCTAAATTACTCATTCTCATTAACACCTCAGCTCTAATATCATCCGGAAAATAACTAAGTGTTTCAGCCGCACTTGTCGGGTCCATATGGGCTAAAATAAGGGCAATGGTTTGAGGATGTTCATTTACGATAAAATCTGCAAGCTGCTGAGGCTTAACTTTTTGTAAAAATCCAAAATTCTGCTCACTTTGAAGAGATTTTGCAAGTTTGTCTAAAACCTTTTTTGCTTCTTCCGGCCCTAAAGCTTTGTAAAGAATCTCTTTTGCATATTCAAGTCCCCCGCTTGCAATATACTGATTGGATTGAAAAATAGCATAAAATTCTTCTAATACAGCTGCGGCAACCGCTTTGTCTATAGTTTTTGCAGTTGCTATATATTTAGAAATTTCCGTAATGGCATCCACATCCATATAAGAAAAAACCTGAGCTGTTAAATCTTCTCCTAATTGAATTAATAAAATTGCAATCTTTTCAGGCATAGAAAGTTCATCTAAAATAGCCTGTTGCTGTGGTGAAAGCGCCATTTAAAATCCTTTATTGAGGGTTCTCTTCTTTTATTAAATTTTCTAATACTTTTGCTACTTGTTCTGTATTTTCCTCTACTGTTTTTGTTATTCTTTCAAGTAAAACTTCATATTTAAGCTCTTCTTCATTTACATTACTCGAAATTCCAAGTTGCTGTTCCACTTTCTCTTTTAATTCTTTTATTTTATCATAAGTTGATTCAAGTTCTTCTTCATTTATCTCAATTTCGTGTTTTATAGGTTTTTCTTCTTCAACTTTTACTTCTAACATTTTTTGTGTAAAAGGAGTAATTACCTTTTTATAAAAAACAAAAAGAATAATCCCTAAAATAAGATATTTTAACACTCCTTCAAAAGGCCCTAAATAAAATGATATTTCCTGCATAATTTTTCCTGTTTTTGAAGTCTCTCCCTTAGCTCCGGATGTTGCAAATTCAAATGAAGAGACACTTACACTATCTCCCCTTTTTGGATCAAAACCGATTGTGTTTTCAACCAAATTTTTAATGTTGGCAAGCTCTATTTTTGTTAAAGGAATAAACTTTTTTTTGCCTTTTTCTATTTTATAATGCCCATCTACAACAACTGCGGCTGTTATTCTTTTTATTTTAGCAAGCGGTTCTTTTATATTTTTTACAGTGGTGGAAATTTCATAATTTGTGGTGTCTTCACTTTTAGAATATTTCTCAACAACCTGATTTTTTTTAAGCCCCTGCACCGGACCTATATTACTAACAGCCCCAGGTACCCCTCCAACCGGAGCTGGTTTTGTTCCTACTTTACTTTCATCAATAGTCTGTTCGCTTCTTAAAACATTATTAGGATCGTAAATTGTGGCTTTGGAATTAACCTGAGAAAAATCATAATCTATATTTACTTTTGCCACAACTTTATCACTTCCTCCTACAATAGGAGACAAAATGGAAATAATCTTATTTTCCAATGCCTTTTCCATTCTTTTTTTATAAAGCATTTCCGTTTTTAAAAGCTCGTTACTTTGTGTGAGCTCATCATTTTCACCTAATGGATTTCCATATTGATCAACTATTTTTACATTTTTAGGAGTAAGCTTAGGCACAGCAGCCGCTATTAAATTTTTAATACCTTCTATCTGTTTTGGAGTTAAAGTCATATTAGGTCTTAATACAAGTAAAACAGAAGCTGTTGGAGGAACCTGTTTTGAAACAAACACCGACTCTTTTGGAAGAGCAATATTTACCCTTGCACTCTCAACCGCCCCAATAGATTCAATAGTCCTCTCAAGCTCTCCTTCAAGAGCCCTTAAATATTTTATTTTCTGTTCAAAATCAGTAGCACCAAAAGAGTTTTTATCAAAAAGTTCAAATCCAACCGTACTGGATTTAGGAAGCCCTTGTGCTGCTACATCAAGCCTCACTTTTTGAACAAGTTTTTGAGGCACTTCAATAACTCCGTTCTCCGGAATTTTATAAGGAATATGTTTTTTATCCAAATATTGAACAATTAAAGCTGCATCTTGGGGTTTTAAGTTTTCAAATAATATTGCATAACCGCTTTTAGTTTTAGATGATGAAGTAGTAAAAACAATTAAAAAAGCAAGAAGTGCGATTATAGCAACCACACTTCCTATAATTACATAACGCTGCTGTTTATTTAATTTATTGAAAAAGCCTATTATCTGCTTAAAAACAGCTTCAAAATTCAACTAAGTTCCCTAAGAGTTTTTATTAATTTGTCATTTTCTTCAGGTTTTCCTATTGTGATTCTAAGGGCATCAAATCCATAACTTGCCATATCTCTTACAATAATCCCTCTTTTTAAAAGTTCATTGGCAATTTTGGTTGAATTTGGAATATATAAAACAATAAAGTTAGTAAAACTTTCTATATAATCCAAATTTTTCTCTTTTGCAAAATCTATATATTTTTGCATCTCTTTAAAATTATTCTCTATCCCCATTTTTACCCAATCTTGCTCATCAAGAGCACTTATA
>JALWLM010000381.1 GCA_027084145.1 Crocinitomicaceae bacterium
TATTTAAAATAGGTTAGCACAATTTATAAATTTAATTTTGTTTTATTGAATGATAAGGAGGGGGGAAATATTTTGGATTAAAATTTTCTCCCCCCCCCTGCCTAAATGACATTCATCTGATTGTATTAAATTAAAGTCGACACTTAACCCACTTATTACAAAAAACTCTTCATTAATCATGTTAAGTCAAGATTTGACCCCCTTCTTTTTAAGATTTGACCCCCTTCTCTTTTGCATCAATTAACTAATCTAACAATATTAACTAACAAAACTAGCAAGGCAACCACCAAGGAAATAATTGAAAAATACAAAGCCCTTACGCTCAACTTGGCATTATTCACCAAGTTAATATAAAAGCCTATATCTGCAATACCCTTAATTTTTTTTGCTCTCATCCCACAAGGATAATGCATTGTTTTGTATAAAACACATTCCCCCTCTTGTTTGAAGAAGCATGTATTGCATTTTTTTGAAAAAAAATTTTTAATATCTTCCATAGACTTTATACCTTGCTAATATTAATATGACTTAATGGACGAAATTTAATAGAAAGCTTATCACATGAGGTATATGCCGACTTTTCTGATATCTTAAAATTTCGAGTATGCTTTCTTACATTCTTATAAATTGGAAACATAATCTTTAATGCATCTCTGAAATTTTCTTCTGAGATTTTAATTCGACACAAGCTTCCTCCTTGAATATATTCTTCATACAATTCATCAGAATTTATATATGTGACACTAGAGTTTTTATCTAGATGGGAAAGTGCCAGCTCTGCAACATCTAACAATACATTACTTTTCATGCTAGACCTCTATTGATTTTCCAGCTGAACCACAACGTGAAATATATTCTTCCCAGTCAGTACATATTTCTAAATACATCTCTAATTTTGGAAGAGCAATATATTCCCGGTTATATTCAATACTTCGATTAACTTTTTTAGGGATAATCTTTGATGGAACAAAAAACTTAAACTTTTTAGATGACAACTCCTCTATAGCAGCATCAACCTTCTTTTTTTTGTGCCCTAATACGCTTAAAACCCGGTAAAACCTATCATCAACTACACCTAGGTACTTAACTGCCTCCAATACATTAAAAAACAGTGAATTCCCAGTTTTAGATTTCAGTTTATGGATATTCTCTATTTTGTAACTTGTATCATCGTTATCAAAAAGTATTTTCATTACGCCTTCTCTTCCAATCCTCTTCTTCTCTAACCCATCTTCCAGCAAAATTTCAGAATACTTTTTACTTTCCAAGATGTACTTTAAACTCTCATATGCTATTGCAAAAGTTTCTCTTATATTACCGCTCGTTATTCTCTGCATAAAGGTATTGTGTTTTTTTGTTAAAGGGTACTCAAATCTAGGAAGGTCATCAACTAATGTACCATGCTCTTTTGCGATCTTACATAACGGGCTTTCTCTGCTAAATAAACCTGATAAAATGCCATATAACTTATTTGTGCTTTCCTTTCCCACAAGGATAGGTGCAAGCCGAGTAGATATAACATTCTCAACTGAGATTGGAGCCAAAGTGATTTGCGTAGCCTTCTTAATATATGAACCTCTAAAACGTTCATCGTATTCGTCAATAGAATTTAACAGCGGTTCGCGTACCGATAAAACTAAGCTTGTTTTCTTATTATTTGAAAATGGCAAAAAATATTTTAATAATTCAAACCAGTCATCTTCCGCATAATCAAAGTCATCCAAAAATATGATTAAGTGCTTAGTGACATCACTTTTTTCTATGCAATCCAAATGACTATAGACACATTGAAAATTAGCATCCATTTTTTTTGTGTCGCACAAAGTATTTATAGGATGGTCAATTTCATCAAAATACTTCTCCATTTCTTTAATGAAAAAGCTAATCAGTCCATCTTTAGTTTTTGGCACCACTTTTCTATAATCCAGCATAAGACAATAATGGAGATCGGCATTGCATTTAATGATCAATTTATGAATAAAACTTGTCTTTCCAACGCCAGCGCCTCCAACAATTAATACGTTTGGGGATGTAACATGGCTATCTTCCATTAATGAGTAAAACTCATCACATTGATTTTTTCTGTTGTAGTACAACTCTTCAAACAAGTCATGATTTTTATTTGCAACATCAACAAGATCATCAAATGCAAAGTTTATAAATTTGTCCATTTCTTCTGAGTAGCCTATTAAGTCTTTCTTTTCTGTCATCACTCCTCCTAAGGATTAAGTTTTGGATGAAAACCAGATTCTGCTAGCAACATAACGGAATGGTGATCAAGGCACGACTAGCAAGGTATCAGTAATTCCTGTCAATTGACTGAATAACCATACTACAGGCATACCCTACCAACCCTATATGTATCGCAATATAATAATGAAAAATAAGTATAACCAAAGATAAACGGTATTTATATACGTAAAAAACACATCTAAAAGAAAAGGGAAGTACAAGGTGAATTGAGGGTGTCAAGAGTGGGTGTTCTGGAGCAGACAAAGGGTTTAGAGTTGCCCTCCTGTCTCAAATTAAGGATGAATAGCTCGTTTTAAGATGCCTTTTAACAGTCGCTATCTGATTCAACCGAAACGGTAATGGCTTTGCCGCTTTCATTTGGAAAGTTAGTGAACATGGCTTGAAGCATTTCATCAAATACTTCGAGCATGACGGCGCAGTTTCCGATACTTTTTGCTCGTATTTCATACATTTTGATTGGATTTTTCGATTTAAAGCTGTCTGTTTTTACAATGTCCATTGCAATGGCGCGTGTGTAGGTTGTGACGGTACGAGTAGACGATCCGACCACGCCATAAATAGGCATGGAGTAATAAAAGCCTGAATAGTTTGTTTTTTTACCATCCACGTACACTGTGCCCGAACGAT
>JALWLM010000382.1 GCA_027084145.1 Crocinitomicaceae bacterium
GCATAACATACTGTTCGTGAAATAACCTTGAATTTTCATAGGCATCCTTATAATCCTCTAAAAAATAAAACGAGACCATTTTTAAAAATAACAAATCTTTTAAATCAAAATTCCACCCTTTATCTTTAATGAGTTCTATTCCTTTATTACACACATGAATGCATTGCTTATATTTTCTTGCAATTTGATAATATCGGGCAATATTTTTCAACACATCTATAGAAGAACGTAAATCATGTAATTGCTCGTAAACTTTTAAGGCTTGGTCGTAATAGGTTAGGGCTCTTTTGTCTTTCTTGTTAAAATACAAAAAACCTAATTGATTGTACGATGATGCTTCTATTTTTTTAAACCCGTATTTTTTACTAATAGCTATGGCTTTGTTAGAGTTTGCGATTATTCCTTCTTCATTTTCAGGCTCAACTTCTGCTATTACAGCCGCTTTTCTGTTATAATAAAGTGCTTGTATTTTTGATGCGACAGAGTGGGCTTTAATAATTTCAATGGCTTTATTAAGTTCTTCTTCAGCTTCTTCAAATCGGGTTAAATGACGAAAAAATTCCGCTTTTGAAATATGAGTGAAAGCAATACCGTTGAAATTTTTTTTGTTTTGATATAATTGAAACGCTTTGTTGAAATCGACTAAAGCTGAATCGTATTGATGTAATAATTGATAACTTTTAGCTCTGTTTATTAATGCTAATGTTTTTAAAGAATCATTATAATTTTCAGATTGTAGAACAATGTTAAAATAATAAAGTGATGAATCGTACTTGCTATTATTTAACGCTTCCGTTCCTCTTTCAAAATAATTTGTGAAAGAATAAGAATCAAGAGCACAATATAATAAAAGAAGCAAAAAAGTAATGCGCACACGCAAAGGTTAAAAAAAAATAAAAGGTTTACAAATTTTTATTTCAACGATATTGCAAGATGTTATCGGATTTGGTGAAAAACTTTCTGTTAAGGAAATAACGATATTATTCATCATTATTCCTTTATTTTTACCCCGCTTTATATTTAAGCAATGCAGGTACAAGTTGTTAAATCAAAAACACCGTGTAAAAGTAGCATAAGGTAACCTGAACTACATTGGTAGCATTACCATAGATTAAGATTTAATGGTTGCCTCCAATCTTAAGTCTTGTTTGTAACACCGAGGTTAATATTCTTGTCAATATTTTAGTTGATTAATTCAATCTGTGATTAACTGTTTATATCAAAAAAAGCAGTTCTTTTGAGACGGCCTCTTTTTTTATACTTAAACATTTCATTAAATTTGCCGCATGGCAAAAAATGAAGACAACTTAAAGGATATCGTATCACACGCAAAAGAATACGGTTTTATTTTTCCATCTTCAGAAATCTATGATGGACTTTCGGCTACCTATGACTATGGTCAAATGGGGGTAGAATTAAAAAATAACATCAAAGAATATTGGTGGAAATCTATGGTTCAGCTCCATGAAAACATTGTTGGAATAGACGCTGCTATTTTTATGCACCCTGACACTTGGAAAGCTTCCGGCCATGTTGATGCTTTTAACGACCCCTTAATTGATAATAAAGACTCTAAAAAACGTTATCGTGCAGATGTTTTAATCGAAGAGCATATAGAAAAAATACAGCAAAAGATTGATAAAGAAGTCAAAAAAGGAGAAAAACGATTTGGTGAAAATTTTGATAAAGAACAGTTTTTGGCAACCAATCCTAATGTTCTTCGAAACAAAAAGAAGATAGAGGACATAGAAAAGAGAATGAAAGAAACATTGGATGCGGGAGATTTAGAAGGGGTTTACAACTTAATTATGGATTTGGGAATTGCTTGCCCTGTTTCCGGATCTAAAAATTGGACAGAAGTTCGTCAGTTTAATCTAATGTTTGCTACAGAATTGGGATCTGTTTCCGGTGAATCAGCAAAAATTTATCTGCGTCCCGAAACTGCCCAAGGTATTTTTGTAAACTTTTTAAATGTTCAAAAAACAAGCCGCTTAAAAGTTCCTTTTGGAATTGCACAAATAGGTAAAGCTTTTAGAAACGAGATTATTGCCCGGCAATTCATTTTTAGAATGCGAGAGTTTGAACAAATGGAAATGCAATTTTTTGTTCGTCCGGGAGAAGAAATGAAATGGTATGAGCATTGGAAAGAAAAAAGAATTAAATGGCATAAAAAACTCGGTTTGGGAGAAGACTTATATCGCTTCCATGATCACATTAAATTGGCACATTATGCAAATGCCGCTTGTGATATAGAGTTTAAATTTCCAATGGGGTTTAAAGAACTGGAAGGTATTCATTCAAGAACTGATTTTGATTTAAAGCAACACGAAAAACTATCAGGAAAAAAACTCCAATACTTTGATTCTGAGCTAAATAAGAACTATACACCATATGTTATTGAAACCTCAATTGGTTTAGACAGAATGTTTTTAGCTGTATTGAGCGCTTCACTTAAAACAGAAACGTTAGAAAACGGAACACAAAGAACCGTTCTCTCAATTCCTCCTGCTTTAGCCCCTTATAAAGTTGCCGTAATGCCTCTTACAAAAAAAGACGGACTTCCGGAAAAGGCAAGAGAAATCATGAATGATTTAAAATATGCTTTCAATTGTCAATACGACGAAAAAGATTCTCCGGGTAAACGTTACCGCCGTCAAGATGCTATAGGAACACCTTATTCTGTTATGGTTGACCACCAAACGCTTGAAGATAATACCGTTACCATCAGAGACAGAGACACAATGCAGCAAGAACGGATTAAAATAGAAAACTTAAAAGAAATGATTTCTAAAAAGGTTTCCATGGAAGAGTTTTTGAAATAAAAGATGTTAAATAAAAAAACAAAATTTAATTTTAAAAAGCATACTCTAAAAAGAG
>JALWLM010000383.1 GCA_027084145.1 Crocinitomicaceae bacterium
ATATAATGAAGAGGAATTGAAAAAGAAGTATGAACAAGAGACTTTCATAAAACATTTGCCCTCAGAGAAAAATCATTTATACAAATTAATACTAAAAAGTTTAAGGTTATATCATAGCGGAAGAACAGCTGGTAGTATTTTGGCGCAAGAAATGAGAAGTATTGAAATCCTTTATGATAAGGCGTTGTATTCAGAATGTAAAAAGTTTGTACAAAGAGCAAAAAAGATAGCAGCTAAATATGAGAAATTTTATTATTGGTATGAATTAATTAATTGGGAAAAAAAGTTATTGAAAACAGCTTATGAGTCTGGTATTTTTTCGGAAGATTTACAGTTGTTAGTCAAAGAAGAAGAGGAGGTGATAGATAAATTGAGAAATTTAGCAGAGTATAAAGTTTTATATGCTAAAATTAACGCTATTTTTAGTAGTGGAGGGTTTACCAGAACTCAAAAAGAAAGAGAGCTTGTAGAGTCAATAGCAGATTACCACTTAATTAAAGGAAAAAATACAGCTATTTCTACAAGAGCGGCTTCAATTTGTTATTACATTAAAGGGTTGTGTGCTGCGACTAATCGGAATTTTAAAGACAGCTTTATTTTTTTTAATAAAACAAAATCAATTTTGGATGACAATCCGGAGATTAAAGAGGAGGAAGCAAAGTTGTATGTTTTGTGTTTGCATCATCTTTTGAGAAGTTATATTGATAGTAATGATTTTGAAGACGCAGAAAGGTTGGTTGAAGAAATCAAGGGATTGTCTACAAAAAAAGGTTTTAACTCAATTGATATAGAAGTTCAGATTACTGTAGGTACACATATTCAAACTTTAGAACTGCTAACACGAAAAGGTGATTTTGAAAAAGCTATAGAATTAATACCTCATTTTGATCATGATTATTCTCGTTTAGAGAATAGAGTAAGTAAAGAGAAAAGACTTATGGTTAATTATATGGAGGCTTATGTTTATTTTGGGGCAAAAGAATATAAAAAAGCTTTATCAAGTGTTAATGATGTATTAAATGAAAATGAACAAAAGTTAAGGCAAGATATTTTTAGCGCTGCAAGATTATTAAATCTTTTAATTCATTATGAGTTGAAAAACTATGATTTCTTGGAGTATGTTGTTCGTTCTACCGGAAGGTATTTGAGTAAACAAAAGAGAGATTATAAAATAGAGAATACTTTTATAAAGTATATTAAGAAGATATCAAAACAAGTTTCAGAAAAAGAAAAACAAAAAGAATTATTTCAATATTTAAAAAATGAAGCATCGGAGTTGTTGAAAGATCCAATGGAGGCTGTTTTGCTAGAGTATTTTAATTTACCGGCGTGGATTGATGCTAAAATTCAAAATGTTGATTTTTCAACATCAATAAAGAATGGTTTTTCGAAAGATAATTGATTACATTTGTTTTTTATAAAGAATAAAGTTAAATGGCTAAGAAGTACACGACGAGAAAAGAGGATTATTCAAAATGGTATGGAGAGGTTATCTCCAGAGCCGATTTAGCAGAGCATTCAGATGTAAAAGGATGTATGGTAATCAAACCGTATGGATATGCTATTTGGGAAAAAATTAAAGAAGTTTTGGATAAAAAATTTAAAGAAACAGGGCATTCCAATGCTTACTTTCCTTTATTTATACCGAAATCTTATTTAAGTAAAGAGGCAGATCATGTAGAAGGTTTTGCTAAAGAATGTGCGGTTGTGACTCATTATCGGTTAAAGAATGCAGAGGATGGTAGTGGAGTAGTAGTGGATCCTGAAGCTAAATTAGAGGAAGAATTAATTGTTCGACCTACTTCAGAAACGATTATTTGGAATTCTTATAAAAATTGGATTCAATCTTATAGAGATTTACCCATATTAATCAACCAATGGGCAAATGTTGTGAGATGGGAGATGAGAACACGTTTGTTTTTAAGAACGACAGAGTTTCTTTGGCAAGAGGGGCATACGGCACATGCTACAAAAGAAGAAGCGATAGAAGAAACAGAAAAGATGATTAATGTGTATGCGGATTTTGCAGAGAAATACATGGCAATACCTGTTATAAAAGGAGTGAAGACGGAAAGTGAACGATTTGCGGGTGCAGAGGAGACTTTTTGTATAGAAGCAATGATGCAAGATGGAAAAGCGCTTCAGGCAGGAACATCTCATTTTTTAGGACAAAATTTTGCCAAAGCGTTTGATGTAAAATTTGCAAGTAAAGAAGGAAAATTGGAATATGTTTGGGCAACTTCATGGGGTGTTTCTACTCGATTGATGGGGGCTTTGATTATGACACATTCAGATGATGAAGGTTTAGTCTTACCTCCTTTATTAGCACCTATACAAGTTGTAGCAGTGCCTATTTATAAAACGGAAGAACAATTAGAACAAATTTCAAGTAGATTTAAATCTTTAAAAGAGAAGCTTATAAAAAGAGGTATTTCTTTCAAGTATGATGATGATGATAATAAACGCCCGGGTTGGAAGTTTTCGGAATACGAAGCAAAAGGAGTTCCGATTCGATTAGCGATGGGGCCTAGGGATTTAGAAAATGGAAATGTAGAAGTTGCAAGAAGAGATGAGAAAACAAAGGAAATAGTTTCTTTTGATGGAGTAGAAAAACATATAGAGGAGTTACTGGTAGAAATTCAAAATAACTTACTGGGAAAAGCAAAAAGAAGAAGAGATGAAAGGACAATGGTGGTGGATCGTTATGAAGAGTTTAAAAAGCGAATAGAAGAAGGAGGCTTTTTCTTGGCTCATTGGGATGGCACGAAAGAAACAGAGGAAAAGATTAAACAAGAAACAAAAGCAACAATAAGATGTATTCCTTTAGATGGGGAAGAGGAGGAAGGGGTG
>JALWLM010000384.1 GCA_027084145.1 Crocinitomicaceae bacterium
TATTCCCGAACCCCCACCTAACGCGTCAATCTCTCGAACAATCTGCCCTTTAGCAACCCCTCCCATGGCAGGATTACAACTCATTTGTGCAATTGTATTCATATTAAGCGTCACCAACAAAACAGAACTTCCCAGCCTGCCTGCAGCATTTGCCGCCTCACAACCGGCATGTCCAGCACCAACAACTATAACATCGTATTTTTTTAACATTTTTCTGTTTGTTTCACGTGAAACAAAAATACAAAGAAGAAAAAACAATCATGTTCCACGTGAAACATTTTTTAAATAAAAATCTTCTTTTTCTCTCATCTCTTCTTTCTCTTGTGGTGTTTTGTCTTTATATCCCAAAAGGTGCAAAACACCGTGAACAACAATCCTAAGCAGCTCCTCGGCTTCTTTTGTTTTTTGTGCTTTTGAATTGTCTTTTACTCTTTCAATAGATATAAAAAGATCGCCTGAAACTTTGTTTTCATCAGAATAATCAAAAGTGATTATATCTGTATAATAATCGTGACCAAGGTGCTTTTTGTTTATTTCTAAAAGATATTCATCTGAACAAAAAACAAGATTAATATCTCCTTTTTCTAAGCCTTCTTTTTCACAAACGAAAAACAACCAATCATCAAGCTCTTTTTTATTAATAACGAATGGCTCAACGTCCTCAAAAAAAACATTAATCATCGTTCTGTTTTAAAATAGATGTTTACTCTTGAGCCCCCATCTTCAAACTCAACCTCATCAGACAGGTTTTTCATTAAGAAAATTCCTCGCCCGTTTATTTTTTCGATGTTTTCCGGCGCTGTAGGATCCGGCAAGTTTTCATAATCAAAACCATTTCCTTTATCTAATATAGAAAAACAAATTTCTTTATCTTTTTCTAAAAAAAGAACGACAACTTTAAGGTTTTTATCAAATTTATTTCCATGAATAACAGCATTGTTAAATGCTTCTGTTACTGATATTAAAATGTTTCCGTATAAAAACCCTGAGATATTGTTAGTTTCAGACACCTCATCAATCATTCTTTCCACCTCTTGAATCGAATTAACGTCGGTAGGAATTTCTATTGTCTTCACTTCTTTAAACCCATCTTTCATCACAAAACACTATTATAATATTCATTCAATTTGTCTCTATAATATTTTTTTAACTCCGGTGTTATTGAGCGGAGCAGTTCTATTTGTTTTAACTTTTCTTTATTATACTGATCAAATCGAATTTGGTTACTATAATTTTGATTTTTTCCGGTCTTTGACTCTCTTTTCTTATCCAAGCCTCTTTCTTTTATTGCTTTTTCACTTTCTAATAAACGTGTTAAAATTTCTTGTTGCCTTTCAATCAAGTTATTATCTATTCTTTTGTTAATTAAATCTTCTTCTTGTTTTTTTAGTTCATCTATTAATGGGGTTAATTTATTTCCTTTTCCTTTCCCTTCTTTATTTAGTTCTTTTTTTAACTGTTCCAATCTTCTTCTTATCATTGCTTGTTGAGCCGCCATTTTGGCAATTTGTTCGCTGGAAAGCACGGATTTACCTCCCGGTTTTTTTCCTCCTTCATTTTTCTTTCCGGGGGATTTTCCTTTTTTCATAGCATCTAACTGCTGCTTCAACATTTGTTTCATATCCTTTATTCCCATTTTCCCTGATTTAGGAATCGGTTTTCCTCCTCCTCCCGGCTTACTGCAACTTCCCTGTCCCGGCTTGCTTTTTTGCCTCATTGACGCTTGCATGGAAGCTAAAGACTCATTTAACATTAAAGCAAGATTGTTTAAAGAGGTCATCACAAATTGCTGATGTATTGATAATTGTTTTCTTCTTCTCTCATCAATGTCTTCAATAATTAATTCATGATTTTTTCTTATTTGATTCAATTCCTGATCAATAAAGCTCGCTATTTTGGGTTGTCTTCTTGCAAGAGCATTTAAGCTATCATCAACCACTTTTGTTAAATCTATCAATTTTCTTTGATGAAATGATAACTCCTTAAATTTTGGATCATCATCAGAAACATTAAAAAAATCAACCATCACGTCCTCTTGCTCAAAACTTAAATAAATCAATTGTTCTAAAATCGCTCTTAGCAATTCCATGTCTTCTCCTGCAGCCTCTTCATTGGATTGTTCTTGCTGTTGGTTCAACATTTCTGCCATTTTTTTCATCTCCTCTGCTGCTTTTTGCTGACTTCCTCCTGCTTTTTTAGTTTTCCCTTTTTCTAAATTATTTTTAGAGTTATTTAATTCATTTTCAATATTTTGAGTCTCTTTTTCAAATGAATTAATATCTAATGGGCGTTCGAGTTCTTTATTCAATTTAAGCATTTCATTCATATCCTCTTTGAGCTGCTTAAACTTATCATTAATATCTTGTTGCTTTTTTAAATCCTCTATTGAGGGTTTCTTTTTTCCTTCAGTTTCTTTTTTGAGTTCAAGTTGTTCTTTAGAAAGTTTTTTTAACTCTTCTTCTATTTCGTCTATTTTTTCATTGACCTGTAAACGCTTTAACATTTCCATCGTTCTGTCTAAACGTTTTTCCATATCCTCTGCGCTTTCTTCTAATTCTTCCACGCTCTCATTCAATTCGTCTTTCCTTTGCTGATTCATTAACTTCTCTAACTCCTCCAATAGTTTTTTTATTTCATCATCCATCAATTCTTCTAAAAGATTTTGGATTTGTTCTTGCTTTTCTAAAAGTTCTTTATCTATTTCCGAAAGCCGGTTTTTCTCTTCCACACTTTCTTCCATTTTATTTTTAATTGCTTCAATATCTTGCTTTAGAGAGTTATATTCTTCTTTCAGTTCTTGAACTTGTTGCTTATCATTCCAAGAAGATGATTTTTGATT
>JALWLM010000385.1 GCA_027084145.1 Crocinitomicaceae bacterium
GACGAGATCTATGTCTCTCTGTGTATAATAACCTTAATCCTCTCTTTTGTTCTTTCTGAATTAATAATGAATTTAAATTGTAAATATATTATTTTGTAAAGTTAAGATGGCTATAGTTAATACGGATCCTGGTGCTTAATCGAAAGTTTAACCCTTCGAAATCCCGCACTACGCATAGCTAAACCGTTAGGCACAATAGGGTACGTTAAACAAACATCGTTTACACTTTTTTAGGTATAATTTGATTAAAAAATCGAATTATTATGCCTTGGAAAGAAACGACAGTTATGGAACAAAAGATTGAATTTATTTGTGAATGGCGAACGGGAAAATATACCATCACAGAATTATGTAAGGTGTTTAAAATATCACGACCAACAGCTTACAAACTGATGTTAGGTTTGAAAAAAGAGGGTTATGAAGGTTTGCGGGAATATTCAGGGAAGTCTTATTATTGGGTTTACGTTACGGCTCCTGTTTTCCTCATTTTAACACCCAAAATCAAATAAATCGGCTAAATATCTTTGTTCCTGTGTTAAAATGAGTGGTTTTCGTATTTTTTCGTTGCTATTTGGTACTTTTATTTGTATTTCGTATATACTTTCAGCAATTTCTACTGCTTTTTCAGGACTCATTTCTGTTTTCTTTTCTTTTAATTGTCGTTCTAATTCTTTATATACTTTGTATGCAGCAAAATTTATCGTTATATGAGCCTCAATTCGTCTTTGCAAACGATGATATATTGGTCTGATTTTTAAATCGTGTTTAGATACTCTAAATGCTTTTTCTATTTTCCATAGATGATTATAATTTTCAATTATTTCATCTTTTGACAGACTTGAATTAGTGATATAACCTTTTAATCCATCCCATTTTGCGTCTGCCTCAGATTTATCACGGTCAATACTAATTTGTACATCTCCTTCCATTTTTAGATACTTATTATATCCTCTATTATTAATATTCGCTTTGGTTAATTTTCCATTACTTAATTGCTTTTCCAGTCGTTTCAAGCCTCTTTCTCTGTTATATCTGTCTTTTCTTGCTCTTTTGTCCGAATAACTGATAATAAGACGTAAATTTTCATCTTTATCAATCACTTCACTTTCTCCATTTTGTACGTTTAAGGATAATATTTTGTCTTTTATTTCCTTGCTTTCATTCTTAATTCTTGCTCCAAGTATAAACTCGTATTTTTTCTCTTGTAATTCATTAATATTTTGATTTGATAATAATCCACTGTCGGCAACAATAATCAACTTTTTTAATTGATATTTTTCTTTAAAAGCATCAATAACAGGTAGCATTGTGTGTCCTTCAAACTTATTACCTTCAAATATTTCAAACGCTAATGGGTAGCCTCCTACACTAACTAATAATCCTAATATAATTTGTGGATTTTGATGTTTTCCTTCCTTTGAAAAGCCTCTTTTTCTTATTTCGTCCTCATCATCTATTTGAAAATAAAGTGTCGTTACATCGTAAAAAACAACATTGATTACACTATTTAGTATTTTTAATGTATGCTTATAACTTATTTGCTGTATTTGTTCCTTTTGTTCATTATGTAGCTTATCTAAATAACGGTATATTTTATCTTCATTCCAATCTATATGTGTATATCGTCTTAAATATTCGGTTGTTCTTAGTTTACTCTTTGGAAATGCTATTCTATAAATTGTCAATTGCTTGAAAAACTCACTATTTATAGCGTTAAAACCTATTTCATCGAACAATTTTCCCAATAATAGTTCCAAACCAATTAAACGTAATTGTTCTATGGATGAAAGAAATTGTTCTATTTGTGTTTTACTATTACTAAAATCTAATTCTTGTATTCCTAATTTATCATTAATCCACTTCTTACCTTTTGATATGAGATTTTGAATTTCTGATTCGTTGAAAGAACTGCCTATGTTTTTTAATACTTTGTATTTATTAGAACTCTTATCAATTACCTGAACATATACTTTTCCAGACTTTGATTTAAGCGTTCTTACATACATTTTTTACAAAGCTATATATTTTAACACCCAAAATTACACCTTTTTGATTATAAGCAATTGATATTTAATTGTTTATTTTTTCGCCCGAAAAAAGTGCGGAAAACAGGAGGGATGACAATAGATTTTATTACCCATTAAAAACTTACCTTTATAATCAGCACTCCATACTTCATTACATTCTTTTGGGTCAAAAATAGGGTAAACAGGTTTGACTCTTCTCATTCGCTTTTGAGGACAAACTAAACCGTGTTTTTTAAGAATATTATGAACGGTAACCACTGAAGGAATAAGTTCTTGAGTAAAATCGTTAAACAATAATATTCTAATTTTCTTTGCTCCCCAGAGTTTATGCCTTTCCTTTAATTGAAGAATCTTATTAACAATTTTTTCATCCGTTGAATTAGGGTGTTTTCTCTTAGGCTTCCTGGAATGTTCCCGCAAACCTTCATAACCCTCTTTTTCAAATCTAGCAATGAGTTTGTAAGCCGTTGGTCGAGATATTTCAAACACCTTATATAATTCTGTGATGGTATATTTTCCAGTCCGCCATTCATAAATAAATTCAATCTTTTGTTCCATAACTGTCGTTTCTTTCAAGGCATAATAATTCGATTTTTTGATCAAATTATACCTAAAAAAGTGTAAACAATGTTAGTTTAACGTATCAAAATAAGGTCCAACCTAAACAATATTATTAGGCTGATATTATTTCCAACTGTCACTTTTGTAATATTTCCAATTATTCCGTCTCTCCTTAGAATAATTTTGTCAGGTAAAATATAGGAAAGTCCTGTTTTTCTTTTAAAAATATAAGTATTTTAC
>JALWLM010000386.1 GCA_027084145.1 Crocinitomicaceae bacterium
GATTGATGTTGTTGATAAAACTTAACTTCTTCTTTTTTTTTAATATCAATAATATGTAAATCACCTGAAGACAATCCTATAAATAAATGATTATCAGATAATTCTATAGAATAGGGAGTGGTATCTGTTTTAATAACTAAATCATCTTGCTCTCCTGTATTCAAATTCCATCTTGTAACAATTTTATCTGCTCCACAAGAATAGATTTTATCCTCATCGACAAAGCAATCGTATACAGCACCTGAATGTCCTGATATTTTTAATGTTCTTTTAAACATTTGGAAAAAAGAAACGCTTTCAAAGTTGAAAGCGTTTCTTTGTCTTTAGTTATTATTTGATAATCACTTTTCCTGTTCCTAAAAATTGTCCTTCATCTCCTATCAAACGATAAAAATAGGTACCCGGAATTAAACCTTTTACCGAGATAACAATTTTCTTGTTGTCATTAACTGAAACGGTAGATACATTTTGTCCTAATAGAGTAACTAACTCTATCTTTTGAACTTTATTATTTAACAATTGAAAATTAAGTACATCTTCTGAAGGATTTGGATATACGAATACTTGATCATTTGTCAATTTAGAGATTCCTGATGTACTATTGTCTAGAATATTCAAACAATAATCTTCTGTTTCTCCATAAGTATAGCTTCCACAAACATTTGGTAAACTTGTCTGTCCTATTCCAATATAAGCCATTTGAACTCTTAATCGTGTGCTTCCTGTCATCGCTGTTGTAGGAATAGTTATCGTTCCATTTTGGACATTTTGATTTTCTCCTCCTTGGTCAAATACCATTTCAGAATCTGCAAATGTTCCATCTTGATTATAATCAATCCAAATTCTGAAATATTCATCATACTGTTGATTCGCCCATCCCGGAGTAAGTGTGAAATTATACGTTTGCCCCAAGTTGACATCAATTTGAGAAGAAGTATAATCTCCGTACCCCCCATCTGTTCCCGAAGTATTTGAGAAAGCTCCTAAATCAAATTTTTCTATCCATTCATAAGCTGCATCATCTGCCTTATTATCACAATAATTTAAATCAATACAGTTTCCGCAACCTGTAGTAGAAAATTGAATTGTAGATGAATTATTACTTGTCGTATTTCCACAAATGGATACTCCGTAAAATTCATAGTCTGTACAAGCTGTTAGTCCTGTCAATGATAAGGGAGATGTTGCATTTTGTACTTCTGTCCAGTTGGTTGCTCCAACTTGTCTCCAGTAAATCGTTGTTGAAGTCGCAGAACTAGCCGCAGTAAATGTTAAATCTGCTGTATTATCTCCAATATTCGTTGCATTTAAAGCTGAAGGAGCAAGGCATACATTACCTGAACAAGTAGCATTCATTAAATTATCTATTGTGTTTTTAGCATTTAATCGCCCTCCTGTAACAAACTTACTTTGCAACTGTGTTTTAACATCTACCCCTGTTAGCAAAGAGTTTAAAACGATATCTGCAGCTCCTTTCGGGTCATTTTTTACTAATGTCATAAAATTGGTACAAGGAATAGAATATGCTAATCCTATAACTCCGGCTGTTAGCGGACATGAAAAAGATGTTCCTGTCGTCGTCGTTATTCCGGAACTACCGGATGTTGTTACCACATTTATACCGGGTGCCCCCAATTCAATCGTTTGATCACCATATCCTCCAGCAGTATTATCATTATGATCCGTTCTTCCTACCCCAACCATGTAAGGGCTCGAACAAGCCGTAGGCATATCTCCCGATACATCAACATCTAAGTTTTGATTGGTTGTTGCTCCTACATTAATGATTCCATAATATCCTAAAGTATCATAAAATTGACACCAGAGTGGATAATTAGCAGGATTTGCTCCATCAATTCCCCAAGAAGCACTCGTTGCAACAACAAAAGCTCCTTGTGTTCCATTCGAATTATTCCACATTTTTCTCAATTCTAGAGGGTATGTATAAGCTTGAATAACATTCGATTGAGTCAAAGATCCTCCCATGTTTACGACCATTAATTTCACATCCCAATTTGCTCCAACGATATTTAAGTTATTATTCCCTTTAGCTCCAATCATTCCCAAACAATTGGTTCCATGAGCTCCTGTCCCCGTATCATCATTATTGGAACCGGTATTCCAACCATTATAATCATCAACATATCCGTTTCCGTCATCATCAATACCATTACTTGGTATTTCTCCTGTATTGATCCAACGATTTGGACTTAAATCTTGATGATTCAGATTACCTCCACCTCCTTCAATCATACAAACCACTATTTCATCATTTGTAGCGGTATTACCACCGGTAGTGATATCCCATGCTAAATCAGAATCTATATCCGCATCATTTGTTCCTCCGGTTTGTCCTGTGTTCACATGATGCCATTGTTGAGAGAAAGAAGCATCATTTGGAATTGTAGAACGTACTTGAACATAGTAATTATAATCTGCTATTGTTATCCCTTGTTGTTTATAAAGCCAATTTTGAAACGCTTCATGCGAAATATTTTGTGGATTAAACTTTACAAGCCAACAACGCATTGGTGCCGATAACTCCTTCTCTATTTTCATTTCAAAAGACGCAGGAGCAACCTCCATTAAGTCACGTATAACTCCTGTTTTAGCGACTTGAATAATCATTTCTCCGGTTACATAAGGCTTTCCATCATAATGAGTGCTTTTAACTTGTGCATTGACTACACCTGATAGCAATACACTCAATAAAATTGTTTTTAAAAATCTTTTCATTTTCTAGTTATTTTAAATTGGTTTAATCACTAATTTAAGTTTTTATTCCGAATCATTTAAAAAAATAAAATACGATTATTGGATTCCTAT
>JALWLM010000387.1 GCA_027084145.1 Crocinitomicaceae bacterium
GAATATATCTTAACCTTTAAAGAAAAAAAAGAAGTAAAACTGATTTATAGAACATCCGGGATTGAAGAAAAAAGAACAGTCTTTTTAACACAACAACACATTTTTTTAGAACCTGTTAAATTCAATTTCCAACAAGAAGAAACCATTGACGTTATTTCTCATAAAGAAGATCCTTTTCAAATTGATCCATTACCTCCGGTTGATTGGCAAAACATCGCACTTGGAGGAGTAGAACGAGGGTTGATTTACACGACTTCGGCAACTTCAAATAATGAATTGACTACAAATTACAATGTTCGAGGTGGAAGTTATGATGAAAACTTGGTTTATGTGAATGGCTTTAATATCTATCGGCCATTTATCACACGAGCGGGGCAACAAGAAGGTATGAGTTTTTTACATACGGCATTAGTACAATCCATACGATTTTCAGGGGGAGGTTTTGAAGCCAATTACGGAGACAAATTAAGTTCTGTTTTAGATATACAATATAAAAGACCAATAAAATTTGAAGCTTCGATGATGGCTTCTTTACTTGGAGTGGAGGCACATGCCGGAAATAAAGTTTCTTCCCGCTTAGATTATCTTGTTGGAGCCAGATACCGAACAAATGGGTACCTCCTTAATGCTTTACCTGTAAAAGGAGCTTATAACCCTGTTTTTTATGATGCTCAATTTTTGACGAATTTTTCTATTACGGAAAATTTAACATGGTCGGTATTGGGACATTTTTCTTCTAACAATTATCGTTTTATACCCCAAACACAAGAAACGGATTTTGGAATCACAAATGAAGCGTTCTCTTTCAAAGTTTATTTTGAAGGACAAGAACAAACCAAATTTCAAACGATGACAGGAGGTACTTCTTTAAAATGGAAAGTATCTAACCGAACAAATCTTGACTTTTATTTTACGGTTTTTAATTCTCAAGAAAGTGAAAATTTTGACATTTTGGGAGAATATTTCATTAATGAACTAGAAACTGATCCCGGTAAGGAAGAATTTGGAGACTCTATTGCTACGGTCGGAATCGGTGCTTTTTTAAATCATGCTCGAAATCGATTAGACGCAACAATTATCAATGCATACCATCGAGGGAATTATCAATTGGTAAAAAGATTTAAAGATACTTCACGTCTCCGGTTTGTTGAACAAAATTTACTTTGGGGTATCAATTTTCAGCAAGATCATTTCAATGATCGACTTAGCGAATGGAAATATGTTGATTCGGCAGGTTATTCCATTCCTCAAAACAATGACAATCAAATTACTTTATTTCAATCTCTAAAAAGTGATTTGTCTTTACAAGCTCAACGTTATACAAGTTTTATTCAATTCAATTCTCTTTGGTCACAAATTCAACGAAATAAACTTGTCCGTATTATTCAGAAAAACAAAGGAAAACCAAATGTAATCATCTCTGACACTATTGCATCGTCTGTTTCACGACTTTCTTTGTCTTTAGGTCTGAGAACAGGTTATACTTCTGTAAATCAAGAATTTTTTGTTACACCAAGAGCCGTATTAAAATACTACCCCAGAATTTATATGATTCAAGACGGAAAAATCGTTCGACGAAATATGAATATTCATATTGCTACGGGCTTGTATTATCAACCTCCATTCTATAGAGAATTTAGAACCTTAGACGGACAACTAAACTTAAATGTTAAGGCGCAAAAATCTGCTCATCTTGTTGCAGGGACAGATATTTATTTTAATCTATGGAACAGAGACGTACCTTTTAAATTTACAGCAGAAGCTTATTACAAATATATGTGGGATATCAATCCTTATGAAATTGACAACGTTAGAATACGTTATTATGCCAACAATAATGCTGTTGCCTATGCTTACGGTTTAGACTTGAATATCCACGGTCAGTTTATCGAAGGGATTGAGTCATTTTTTAAACTTGGTTTCCTATCTGCAAAAGAGGATATTTTAGATGATTATTATTTTAATTACTACAATGCTTCAGGAGAAGTAATTACCCCTAGTACTGATGATCAAGTTGTTGTAGATAGCGTAAAAGTAGAACCGGGATTTATTCCTCGACCTACGGATCAATTGATGAATTTTGCCGCTTTAATTCAAGATCAAATTCCGGGATTTGAAAGTTTTAGTGTACAAATGGGTATCCAATATGGTACAAGATTGCCTTACGGTCCACCGGATTATCAACGATATAAAGATACTTTACGCTTAAAATCTTACTTCAGAGTAGATTTAGGTTTTTCTTATGATTTACTTTACAAAAAGAAAAATAACTTTCTAAATAGAACTTTTAGCGATGCTATTATTTCCTTTGAAGTATTCAATCTTTTAGGAATCAATAATGTTTTATCCAAACAATGGATACAAGACACGCAAGGCAGATTTTATGCTGTTCCCAATCATCTAACTGAAAGACGCTTTAATTTAAAGTTGATTTTAAGGTTTTAATTCCAATACCCCTGATCTATTTTTTTAACCGACTTATCTTTACTTATATAACGAGGTAGTTGTCCGTTATCAAATATGACCATTTTATATCCTTTTCGTTTTAAGCGATTAAAATCTTCCTCATTAGGAATAAAGCTATAAGCTGCTATAACATCATTAAAAAACATTACTTGAATATTTTCATGTTCTCTTGTGTTAAAAACAATTGTTTTTTTAACATCCGGATTATTCTTAAACATTTCTTTAATAATCGGAGTTGTTTTTAATTTGAGATAAACGTATGAATATTGATCTTTTTTCCAAAGTGTATGTTTTTCTTGTATTTTTTCAATATCTAAATTAAAACCTGAAATAACACCTAAAATTATAATTGTATAAATG
>JALWLM010000388.1 GCA_027084145.1 Crocinitomicaceae bacterium
TTCTATACAGTAACACGACCCAAAAAGATTTTTATTTTGCAGGATTTATTGATGGAAGCATCGCCTTATTAGGTTTAAGTTATTTAGTTTATTATTAATCATCAAGAGTAATTTTACCATTCAATTGGATATAGAGTAAAGCTTTTGACTTATCTTTGCAAAAAAAAGAATATGCTTTTTGAATTAACAAGAGAGTTTTTAGAACAACTTGAATTAGCACTCATGAACAAAAATGAGAGCTGGTTAAAGGAAAAAGTATGTTCTTTACATGCCGCTGATATTGTCTCTATTATAAATGAGCTGGATAAAGACAAAGCCATTCAATTATTTCATTTTTTAGATGAGGATAAACAGGCAGATGTTTTAATGGAGGTCGATGAAGATCTTCGTGAAGAAATTTTATCTCAACTATCACCGGAAGAAATTGCAGAACAAGTTGAAAATCTTGATTCTGATGAAGCTGCAGATTTAATTAGTGAATTACCGAAAGAGCAAGTAGAAGAAGTCATCTCTAAAATAGAAGATGATGAAACAGCAGAAGACATTGTTGACCTTCTTAATTATGACCCCGACACTGCCGGAGGGCTCATGCAAAAAGAATATTTAAAAGTCCATTTAGATTGGTCGGTAAAACGCTGTGTGATTGAGCTTCGTAAACAAGCAGAAAATGTAGAAAAAGTATACACCATTTATGTTGTTGATGAATACGAAAAACTAAAAGGGATTCTGTCTCTTAAAAAACTGTTAATTGCCAATCCTTCTGATAAAATTAAAGACATCTACAAACCGGATGTTATCTATGTAAAAACAGATACAGAAGCCGAAGAGGTCGCTAATATTATGGATAAATATGACCTTGTATCGATTCCGGTTGTTGATTTGCAGCACAAGCTAGTCGGTAGAATCACAATTGATGACATCGTAGATGTTATTCGAGATGAGGCTGATAAAGATTTCCAAATGGCTTCCGGTATTTCGGAAAACATTGAATCTAATGACTCTGTTTGGAAAATTTCAAGAGCAAGAATGCCTTGGTTAATTATTGGAATGGGAGGTGGTGTGTTAAGTGCACAAGTTATTTCGGGATTTGAAGGAGGAATTAGTAAAATACCTGCACTTGCATTCTTTATTCCTTTGATTACAGCGATGGGAGGAAATGTAGGAGTGCAATCCTCCGCTATTGTTGTACAATCTTTAGCTAGAGGAAATGAATTGATGGACTCTATTTTCAAAAAAATCACTAAAGAAGTGTCTATTGCACTGCTTAATGGTGCTATTTTATCTTCTCTAATTTACTGGGTAGCCTTTGTCTTTGAAAACGCTACACTTGGCTTAATTGTAAGTCTTTCTCTATTTTCCGTAATTATATTTGCCGGGATTTTCGGGACCTTAATTCCACTCATTTTACATCGCTACAAAATTGACCCTGCTCTTGCAACCGGTCCTTTTATTACTACAATGAATGATGTTGCCGGACTTTTTATTTACTTCTCGATAGGAATGTTGTTTTACGGAATATGAAAATCCTATTTATTGATACTGTACACCCCATTCTTCAACAAAGGTTAGAAGAGAAGAAGTTTACATGTATTGATGCTTCTTCATGGACAAAAGAAAAATGTATTTCCGCACTTAAAGATATTGACGGTATTATTATTCGTTCACGGTTTAGAATGGATGAATCTTTTTTAAAAAATGCCCCGAAAATACAATTCATTGCCCGTTCAGGTGCGGGAATGGAAAATATTGATATTGAATACTGCAACAAAAGAAATATTAAACTCTTCAATGCTCCCGAAGGAAATCGAAATGCCGTGGGAGAGCACGCTCTAGGGATGCTACTTTGTCTATTCAATAAAATTCATCTCGGAAATGCTCAAGTAAAACACGGTATTTGGGAAAGAGAAAAAAATAGAGGAATAGAATTAGATGGAAAAACAGTCGGGATTATAGGCTTTGGAAATAACGGAAGTGCTTTTGCAAAGAAATTAAGAGGATTTGATGTCAAAGTATTAGCTTACGACAAGTATAAAAGTGGTTTTGGAAACAATTTCATCCATGAAGTTTCTTTAGAAAAGTTATTCTTAGAATGTGATGTAATTAGTTTTCATATCCCTCAAAATAAAGAAACCATTTATTTTGCCAATGACAATTTCTTCAATCAATTCAAAAAACCGATCTACCTCATCAATCTTTCGAGAGGTAAAATTGTTCAAACAAGTGCTCTTGTTCAAGCTCTAAAAACAGGAAAAGTGCTCGGTGCTTGTTTAGACGTGTTAGAATATGAAAAATCCAGTTTTTCTAGCATCTTTGAAGAAAAAATAAATACTGATTTTGAATATTTATTGTCTTCTGAAAATGTTCTGATGACTCCTCACGTAGGAGGCTGGACACATGAAAGTTATATTCGATTAAGTGAAGTGTTAGCAGATAAAATCTTACAAGTCTTTTAATCTAAAACGCGTAATAAATTTCCGAAGAATAATTCTTTACCCGTTGTGGTTTTCATCCAAAGTTCTTCTAATTCAAAATATCGTTTAGAAAAATATTTATTAGCTAAGGATCCGATAAAATCTAATTTTACTTTTGGAGAATAGGTATTTAAAATTAAAGTTCCTTCTTTTTTTAATAAACCGGATGTTATTTCAAAAAGTTCTTCCAGTTTGTTTTCTAATTTCCAACGTTCTCCCTTTGGCCCGATACCCCATGCCGGAGGGTCCATAATAATAAAATCATATTGATGTCCTCTTTTTCTTTCTTTTTTAGCAAATTTTAAGGCATCTTCGTGTACCCATCGAATCCCGTCTAAACCACTTTCTTCCATG
>JALWLM010000389.1 GCA_027084145.1 Crocinitomicaceae bacterium
TGTGTTCGGCGATAGAGGTTTTCTTTTGTAAATTGATTGATTTTTTCAATTTCAACGGGGTTTATATTGGGCATTTTATCGGTGAACACATAAGTTAAATTCTTTAGTTTTTCATAATTTTCTAGTTTTTTTTTTGGTTTAATAAAAATTTAATTGTTTGTTATTTGTTTTGTTTATTCTTAACGAAGTTGAATATCGCTACGAATTTCTTCACCACCTTCTCTTGAGAAATCTTTTCCTCCTCGACCAAGGTGTGTCATTACATTTCTATATCCAATGTATGACTTGGCAGTATCTCTATACTCGTATGTACGAGTTGAATTTCTTAAATAATATCCGATATCTTTCCATGAACCTCCACGAATCACTTTTCTTTTCATAGATGGCGGATCCCAATCCATCGCATCATATCTATAATCAGTGTTTAAGTCGTGTGAAAATTCATACATTGATTCGTCATAAGCAGTTTCACACCATTCCGCAACATTCCCTGCCATACAATATAGCCCAAAATTGTTTGGATTATAAGAGAATACTTTTACCGTATGAAAACCTCCATCTTCAAAATATCTACCTCTCATTGGTTTAAAGTTTCCTAAGAAACAACCTGATTC
The DNA here is from genome assembly GCA_027084145.1 of Crocinitomicaceae bacterium. Classification (GTDB taxonomy): domain Bacteria; phylum Bacteroidota; class Bacteroidia; order Flavobacteriales_D; family Crocinitomicaceae; genus UBA4466. The sequence continues at coordinate 615 of JALWLM010000389.1, forward strand.
ATTTCTAATATAAGGTCCTCCCCAAGGATAGTTTGACATTTCTAAACCTCCTCTTGAAGCTCTTTCCCATTCTGCCTCTGTCGGCAATCTAAAATCATTCACAAATAATTCTCCCATAGAGACCAACCAACTATTTAACAATTGTGTTCTCCATACTGAAAAAGCTTTAGCTTGGGTCCATGTAACCCCTACTACAGGATAGTTATCATATGCCGGATGCCAAAAATACATTCCTGTCATAGGATCATGGAAAGAGTACGTAAAATCTCTAACCCAGCAAAGTGTATCCGGATAAACATTGATTATTTCATCTATGATAAATCGTTGTCTATTAGCATGTCCTCGAATCGCATTTGATTGCCCTTTTTTATTGATTCCATTACTTAAATCTAAGTCTTGACCTTGAGGCTCTCCCGTAAATGGATGGGGTGGAGTTTCTAACTCTCGATGGTCATCGACTAACTTATTCCCTTGATTATCATATGCATTTGGAGTAATATTAATCCTACCTCTTTTAGCAGCTTCTCTATAATCTATCCAATAATATCTAAACATTAACTTTCTAACATCAATTTCTCTTCTTTTATAAAATCGCTGTGGTTGAGGATAGTACATATCCGCCAACAATGGAACTAAATCGGGGTCGTCATAAGAAAAATCTCTATCCCAATTTAAAGAGAAAATTTCTCTATTCATTTCTCTATCAGAAGGATCATATTCTACATATTCAAGGGCTCCTTCATCAAAATACATTTCTTGATAATTAATCCATTCACTAGCTTCTTCATCTTCTTCCAATCCATAAAATATTTTATCTCTTGCGATTGAATCTCTAACCCATTCCACAAACTGACGGTATTCATTATTTGAAATTTCCGTTTGATCCATATAAAAAGCTTGAACAGAAACTGTTTTCGCCCTCGTTTGATGCAAAAACGGAACGTCATGATCATTTTGTCCCATTTGATACGACCCGGAAGGTATATAAACCATTCCTAAAGGAATTTGCGGATAATAAACCGGACGACCCAATACTCCGGTCAATTCCCCAGTTCTTCTAGGTCCACACGAAACAATCGTAATTGCTAATAATGCTAATAAAAAAATCTTTTTCATCTTCCTCATTTTAATTCTTCGAATACCTAAAGTAACCACTTAACAGAACTCTTTTTCTTTTGGTATAACGACTCTTTTTATTAAAAGGTTACATTTTCCTTTTTAAATTTCTTTTACAACCATCTAGGATGTTTTGATTTTTGAATTGGTGGTGGCGGTAAAAAATAACAATATTTCAACATAATCTCATGACTTCCTTTTGATATCCCGGCCAATTTATTTATTGTAATATCATAAGAATAGCCAATCGTCATATTTTGTACAGGCATATACCCAAGTAATACAGAAACCGCATCACTTGTTCTAAAAGACACTCCTCCATAAGCTATATCTTCATAAAAATACCTACCACTTACTTCAAAAGACGTTTTTACAAGGTCCGTTCTTGTTATTAAATCTGCTTGAACATATCCGGGTCCTATATCTCTAAATGTTTTTCCTCCCATTAAATAATAATGTCTTGAACTATTAAATGTAGCATTTACTCCATCTTCGAATGCTGATTGAGACAAATGCGTAGAAGATAAGCCTACATAATAATCTTCTGTACCCTTAAAATAGATACCAAAATTCATATCTACATTATTATCGGAAAAACCTACCGGTAATGTATTGTCATTTGACGTCGTTGGCGGTACCCAATTAGGATCCATTGAAAAATTCATTAAACCTATCCCTATCCCTACTCCTAAAGTACCATATCCTCCTAAATCAATAGGATATGAATAGTTCAATAAAACATTATTTTGCCTATTAAATCCTATATCATCATGATAAAAAGAAATTCCTAATCCTCCCGGAAAAAAACGAGACATATCTGCCTCCGCATTAAAAACAAAAGTATTTGGTGCTCCATGAGCTTTATCCCATTGACTTCTATAAATCATCGTACCACAAATTCCTCCATCCATTCCTGTTTTACCCGGGTTAACTCCCATTTTATCATACATAAAATGCGTAACCAATCTATCTTGCTGCGCTAAAGACAAAACCGGCAACCCAATAAAAATCAATACTTTAAACAAAGTTTTATTCATAATTAACATATTTTAATAGAGTGAAATAAAATTAACACCCTACAATATATGGC
>JALWLM010000390.1 GCA_027084145.1 Crocinitomicaceae bacterium
GTCATTATCTGCATTTTGAATTGCAGCATCTATCCAATCTACTAATTGTAACATATCGTCTTCTTTTAATCCTCTTGTTGTTACAGCAGAAGTTCCTATGCGTATTCCCGATGTAACGAAAGGAGATTCCGTATCAAAAGGAACCATGTTTTTATTAACGGTAATATCTGCTTTTCCTAAAGCTATATCAGCATCTTTCCCTGTGATTCCTTTACTTCTTAAATCAATTAACATAGAATGATTATCTGTACCACCTGAAATAATCTTATATCCTCTTTCCAAAAATGCATTCGCCATTATTTGAGCATTTTTGACTACTTGTTTTGTATAAAGTGAGTACTCAGGAGATAGAGCTTCTTTAAAAGCAACGGCTTTCGCAGCGATAACATGTTCTAAAGGCCCCCCTTGAGAACCGGGAAAAACAGCTGCATCTAACAATGCCCCCATTGATTTTAAATTCCCGTTCTTCCACCTCAAATTGAATGGATTTTCAAAATTCTTACCTAACATAATTACTCCTCCTCTAGGTCCTCTTAATGTCTTATGCGTTGTCGTTGTTACGATATGACAATGTTCCATAGGTGAATTTAAAAGTCCTGTTGCTATCAATCCTGAAGGATGAGAAATATCGGCAAGAACCAAAGCATTTATTTTATCGGCAATCTCACGAATACGGGCATAATCCCAATCTCTACTATAAGCTGAAGCACCACAAATAATCATTTTAGGTTTTTCGGAAATAGCAACCTTCTCCATTTGATCGTAATCAATTTGACCGTCTTCTTCTTTTACTCCGTAAAATAACGGGTGGTATAATTTCCCTGAAAAATTAACAGGTGATCCATGAGTTAAATGTCCTCCGTGTGATAGATTGAAACCTAAAATTTTATCTCCGGGTTTTAAACATGCTAACATTACCGCTGCATTGGCCTGAGATCCTGAATGAGGTTGTACATTAGCCCATTCACAAGAAAACAATTCTTTTAAACGATCTATAGCTAAACTTTCAATTTCATCAATTATTTCACAGCCGCCATAGTAACGTTTTCCCGGATAGCCTTCAGCGTATTTATTCGTAAGAATGGAGCCCATTGCTTGCATTACATCCTCACTTACAAAGTTTTCAGAAGCAATGAGTTCAACTCCTTTAAGTTGCCTTTTTCGTTCTTTACCAATTAAACTTTCTATTTGCTGATCTTTCATTTTATTATTTATAATTAGTCTCATAAATTATTTTCAACCCTTCCTCTAATGATATTTCCGGTTTGATACCTGTCAATTCTTTTAATTTTTTAGAACTCCCGATTCTTCTTTCTACCTCATAATCATACCTTTTTTTCGGAGCATCAATATAGACAATATCTGATTTTGAATTGGTGATTTCTTTAATCTTATGGGCTAAATCTTTAATGCACCATTCTCTTTCGTTGGCAATATTTACAATATGGCAACCATCAATATTCATTAATTTGACACATGCTTCAACAGTGTCATCTATAAAAGTGAAATCACGTGTTTGCATACCTGTCCCAAAAACGGTGATTGGTTGATTTTTAATTGCTTGTTCAAAGAATAACGGAACGACCATTCGGGTGTCTTGATTTGCCCCATAAACATTAAAGAAACGTAAAGAAATTACATTGATTCCTTTTTCTTCATGATGTGAGGCTAAATAAATTTCATTGTATCGTTTAGCCATAGCATAAGAAGTACGGGGGTCAACCAAAACTTCTTCCGTAAGTGCATTATCTATTGCTGAATGGCCATAAATTCCACTTGTTGAGGCATACAATACTTTTTTAATGTTGTTAACCTCTGCCGCATTTATAACATTTCTTGTACCGATAACTTCAACATCCATGGTTTCCACAGGGTTATCTGCTACAATATCCACTCCTAATACAGCGGCAAAATGGAAAATAAGATCACAGCCTTTAGATGCTTCTCTGACAAGTTCAAAATCCCGAACATCTCCCTTGATAAATTGAATTCTTTTAAAGGTTTCTTTATCTAATTTATTTCCTCGGAGAAGAGAATCTAATACAATTACTTCATGGTTTAAATCAACTAATTTCTTTGCAAGGTTACTACCTATAAATCCGGCTCCGCCTGTAATTAAAATCTTCATGTAAATTAAAGTTTACAAATTGAGTGCAATATATGTGTTATTCTTTGTTTTTCAATATGAAAAATACCTTTTTCTGTTAATTCATCCAAACGAACATATCCTGAAGCATGATAAATTTTTTTATTCGGTGTTACCAATCCTACATGAATGATTTTATCTTCATTATTTTTAAAAAAAGCTAGTTCCCCTCCTTCTATTTCATCATAAGAAATTAGAGTTCCCATCTCTGCTTGCTGATAAGCATCTCTAGGTAAATTAATCTCTTTTATTCCGTAAATTACTTGTGTAAAACCGGAACAGTCAATTCCAAAAGGACTTTTCCCTCCCCATAAATACGGAGTATTTAAGTAATCTTCAGCTATTTCAAAAATATCCATTTCTTTAGAAGGTGAATCAATAAAATGATATTGATCGTTTCCTATCAAAAATTCTCCTTTTACTCTGTTAACAAAGGAACCTCTACAAATTCGTTGTATCCCTTTACTACTTTTGATTGTTCGTTCTCTATCACTTAAAACAAATAACCCTTCTTGCCAACGTCTCGTTTCTTTTTCAGTTAGTTTTTTTACATGTTTCTCATCAATAAAACCTTCATACCCGTCCCGTAAAGTTCTTATTTTTAACCATTGTTTTTGTTGTTCCAAAACTTCTATTAATTCACCAAACAACAATTGGCTTACCATTTCCGATTG
>JALWLM010000391.1 GCA_027084145.1 Crocinitomicaceae bacterium
CTATGCGTCTTATGCTAATGAAATCAGTTTACCTGTTTATTTTGATTTGACTAATCAACAAGTGGATACAGTTATTAAAGCGGTGAAATCTGCGGTTAAAAAAGTGATGAGTTAAATGTTAAAAAGAATTTTTGATATTTTATTTTCGATTACGGTTCTGATTTTTTTTCTGCCGATTGGAATATTGATTGCATTATTGATTTTATTAGAATCAAGAGGAGGTGTTTTTTATTTGCAAGAACGGATAGGAAAAAATCGAAAACCATTTTTCTTGTACAAGTTTCGAACAATGCGAAAAAACGCTGATAAAGAAGGGAGGTTAACGGTAGGGATGAAAGATAGTAGAATTACAAAGATCGGTTATTTTTTACGAAAATATAAATTGGATGAATTTCCTCAATTTATCAATGTTTTAAAAGGAGAAATGAGTATTGTCGGACCTCGACCGGAAGTAAAAGAATTTGTTGATTTATATAATGAAGAACAGTTAAGAATATTAGATGTAAAACCAGGTATAACAGATTTGGCATCACTCGAATATTTTGAAGAAAATAAAATATTGGGACAGGCAGAGGACCCGAAGAAAATATATATCGAAAAAGTAATGCCGGATAAGTTGGAATTAAATAAAAAATACCTTGAATCTCCCACTCTTTGGAATGATTTGAAAATTATCTGGAGAACTTTTAGAAGAATGCTTCAATAAAATGCTGAATGTCAATAAATGTTTTTTTGTATCTTTGAGAGTATGCGAAAGATTATATTATCTACAATAATAGTTTTTAGTCTTATTTCTTGCAGAAAAGACAAAGAACCTCATACGGGAACTCAATCGAGAGTTTTACGAGTGGATGTTCAACCTCTTTTTGGAGTAGACACATTGTATTTAGACTCAGTATATCAAACACAAGAAGGGTACAAAATTAAGTTTACAGAGATTAAATTTTTTCTGGAAGATATACGGAATGGAGATCATGTGTTAAAAGATGCTGCATTATTTGATTATAGAGAAAACGGAACATTTTTATTAAGTAATGAGGGAGATAAATCAAATTTCTCTCAATTTACGGCAAATTTAGGAGTGCAACAAACATTAAATCATCAGGATCCTTCAACTTTTCCTACGGAAAGTGTTTTAAACATCTTGAACTGTGATGATATGCATTGGAATTGGAATCCGGGATATATCTTTTTAAAAATAGAAGCGAAAGCAGATACAATATTGGATAATGTAGATAATCTTAATCATAACATTGTATTTCATATCGGAAAAGATGAAAATTTACAAACAATTGCATTATCTTCTTTAGATTGGCAAAGTAATGGTAATGAGGATAGATTGACATTGAAGGTTGATTTGAAGTCATTTTTGGAACAACCTCAGCCCATAGACGTTAGAACAGAATATTCTTCTCATTCTGCACCGGGGCAAGAAACACTTTCCTTAAAAGTAATCAGTAACTTTAAAGATGCAATTTCAGTAAATTAGTGACTAAAGAAATTTATTTCATATTATCTCTTTTTTTATTAGTTGCTTGTCGAAAGGATAACATTCATTATCAACAAACGCCCTATATATTAAAAATACCCTCGCATTTTCCTCCCATGCCAATTCCTGAGGATAACCCTATGACGGTTGAAGGAGTTGAGCTCGGAAAGAAATTATTTTATGAGAAAAAATTAAGTGGAGACAATACAATGTCTTGTGCTTCTTGTCATGCTCCTGATAAGTCTTTCACGGATGGACAGCAATTTTCAGAAGGGATTGACGGTATATTCGGAACACGAAATTCTATGGCTTTAATTAATTTGGGTTGGAATAAATTTTTCTTTTGGGATGGTAGAGCTAAAACGTTGGAAGAGCAGATACTGGAGCCTGTAACTAATCCTATTGAAATGCATGAGGAATGGAAAAATGCGGTAGAAGAATTGAGTGAAGATGAGGTGTATAGAAATATGTTTTACCGGGCTTTTAATGTTGTACAATTTGATTCAACCCATGTATCAAAAGCTATTGCTCAATTTATTAGGACAATGATTTCAGGACAATCCAAATTTGATGTGATGTATAAATATTTGAATAATTATACATTAACACCGGAAGAACAATTGGTGTACACGACAATAACACCGGAAGAATGGGCGGGGTATGATTTGTTTAATAATTTGAATGGGGCGGATTGTTTTCATTGTCATAACGGACCTTTAATGCAAGTACAGCGGTTTAGCAATAATGGTTTAGATGCAACATTTACAGATTTAGGAAGAGGAGGTGTTACACAAAACCCGAATGATAATGGCAAATTTAAAATACCGACACTAAGAAATATCGGTTTTACAGCACCGTATATGCATGACGGTAGGTTTAATACAATTGACGAGGTTATCAACCATTATTCTCATGGAATACAAATGAGTTCTACGTTAGATCCGCTTATTGAATTTGCATTTCAAGGAGGAGTCCAACTAGATGTCCAAGAAAAAGATTTACTAAAAGCCTTCTTAAATACTTTGAATGACACGGCTTTTATAAATAATCCTGAATTTAAAGAGTAAAAAAAAGAAACAGAAAGAAGAAAAACATTTACTTTGTATTGAAAACATATTTCGAATTATGATTGACGAAAGAAGGCTGACTACAGAAGAAAAAGCATTAAAAGTTAATTTGACTCCTGATATTTACGGTTGTTTTGCTGAAATTGGAGCAGGTCAAGAAACAGCAGCTAATTTTTTTAAAGCAGGAGGGAGCTCGGGAACCATTGCTTACACGCACTCGGCTTATGATATGAAGGTATCAGATACAATGTATGGGAAGTGTAAGAGATATGTAGGGGAAGAACGTCTGAAAATGATGTTGAAGTATGAATATGAAAATTTGAAGACGACACTTCCTGAAAAAAATAAGGTGTCAAGATTTTTTGCTTTTTGTAATACGGTTGAATCCTTAAATTATCATAAAACGAACCAGGGACAAGGTTGGATAGGGATGAGGTTTCAATTAACTGTAGATTCGTTACCTAATGAAGTTGTATTGCATGTTAAAATGCATGATATAAGTCACAAGGCACAACAAGAAGCGTTAGGAATTTTAGGAGTAAACCTTGTTCATGCGTGTTATTTTCATAATGATGATTTAGATGATTTTTTAGAAAACCTAATGCATCGCCTTCCTCGTGATAGAATGGAAGTGGATATGCTGAGTTTTTCAGGCCCGGATTTCGAAAATGTAGATAATCGTATTATTGCATTAAATCTTGTAAAAAGAGGAATTACAGATTCCACTATGTTTTCAATGACAGGTCAGGTATTGCAACCGGCAACAGCTTTGTATAAGAAAAATGTTCTTTTGATGAGGGGAAGATTTCGACCTGTGACAAAAGTTCACATTGATATGATTGAAAAAGGAACAAAGATGTTTTTAAAAGACCCTCAAGTAGATAAAGAAAAAACGAATATAGTCTTTGAGTTAACACTTAAAGATTTAACGGCAGATGGACGTATTTCGGATAAAGACTTTATTGATAGAGCTGAATTGCTCGGAACTTTAGGATACACCGTAATGATTAGTAATTACTTAAAATACTATAAGGTGGTAGATTATTTATCTACAATCACAAAAGGTAGAAGAATGGGAGTGATTGCTGGAATTTATAATCTACATACTATTTTTGAAGAAAAGTATTATGATAATTTACCGGGAGGATTATTAGAAGCATTTGGTAAAGGTTTTGGGCATAATGTAAAATTATTTATATATCCCGCAAATGATGTAGAGACAGGCGAGTTATATACATTAGATGATTTTAAAGTTCAAGATAACTTAAAGGGACTCCTCCAGTATATGAAAGATAATGATAAAATAGAGGGATATCATGAATTTAATGAAAAACTGCTTTATATAATGTCGGATGATGTTCTGGAGAAAATAAAAGCAGGTTCATCACTATGGGAGGAAGATGTTCCGGAAGAAGTAGTTAAAGCAATAAAGTTTTATGAATTATTTGGTTATCGTTCTAAAGAGGTGAAAAAAGATTTATTCATTAGATAAAATTTTCACAAAAAAATAAAAAATGATTGTTAAACTTAAAGAAAGTTTTATCTTTGCCCCCACAATTAAGGCGGTGATATAGCTCAGTTGGTAGAGCAAAGGACTGAAAATCCTTGTGTCGCTGGTTCGATTCCAGCTATCACCACTAAACAACGATAAAGCCCTGTATATCAGGGTTTTATCGTTTTTACAAAATACTTTGCGCCAAGAAAACGGCTATGTTGCGCAAAGATTTATCCATATCGAAAAGCTGTCCTAAAGTATCAAAAAGATCCGGGAAAAAGATGGTATGTTGAATACTATCAATGGCATAAAGAAAAGAAAAAACTAATCCGGAAAAGATGGTATAAAGGATTTGAAAAATACGCCACTTTTCAACAAAAAATGAACTACGGAAAGTCCGTAGTACGTAGGATTAACCAAAATATTCCTTTTTTTTGCCTTTGTGATGAATGGGATCCAACCCCTGTTTATCCGGAAGAACCAAAGAAGATAGAATTTATATCTTATGGGAAAGCTGTTGAAGAGATGATTGCAATAAAAAAAGCTGCTCAAAACAGACCCAAAACAATTGCAACACTTCAATCTGTTTGCGACAAATTCCAAGAATTTTGCGCCAATAATGGTATTTTACTGGTCAATATTAAGCATGTAACAAAAGAAGTTGCTCAAGAATATATTGATCATCTTAACTCTCAAAAAAAATCGCCTCAAACAGTAGTCAATCATATTGCCAAGATTAAAACGCTTTTCAATATGATGGTAAAAAGAGGATTGATAAAAGAAAACCCATGGGCAGATATAGAACTTCCAAAAGTGGTGCAAACAAAAAAGAATATTGCTTACACTGAAGATGAAATCAATAAAATAAAAAATAGAGCCCTTACAGAAATACCGCAGCTTTGGGATATAATCCAAGTTATATACTACACGTTTCTTCGACCAATTGAAATAGGACGGCTAAAAATTGAAAACATTTTATTGGATCAAAGAAAGATATATGTACCGGGAACTGCTTCCAAAAACAAGAAGGAAGCATACTTAGCTATTCCGGAACCGCTTGTGCCGGTTCTTGAAAAAAGAATTAACAATCCTTCCAATTGGTTTTTATTTGGTAAAGACGGAGAACCTTCTCCAAAAAAGATAGGATATAACTGGATGGGAAGAAAACATTCCGAGCTTTTAAAAAGAATAGGCATATACGATCCAAACAAAACACTTTACTCATGGAAGCATACAGGAGTAGTTGCAGCTTATAAAAACGGGGTAGATATAAAAGCAATACAACTCCAGTGCCGGCACTATTCTATCGAGCAAACGGATACGTACCTAAAATCACTTGGGTTTGTTGATAATGATTCGTTTCGTCTTGGAGTTAAAGAGATTTAATTAGTACATAATCTATTGACTTTTTCATCCAATCTGCAACGTCTTGTGGAGACATTTTCCACCATTCAGGCATTGAATGAAGCCATCCAATATATTCGCTGCAGTACATTCTCCCGGTTGCTCTATTGTGCTGCTTCCCTCTCCATTTCCCTGTAATGATATAAAGTGGTTGCCATAATAGCAGAGAAGCAAAATCATATTTTGTACTACCTACTTTTGATAGTGCTATTTTGTAAAAAGTAGGAGATCTAAAAAATTGGCTTTTCGGTCTCACAATCTGAAAGTCATAACCAAATTCTTTCATCCATTCCTTAAATGGTCGTGGATTAACACCGTTTTTTTGTGCATCTACAATATATGTTTCTCCCCATATATCCACACACTGTGCAACATGTGTCCACCGTGTGTGTTTTTTTCTTATTTTTTGAAAAAACAATATCGCTCTGGAAAGAAAAGAATTTCTTCGACAGAGCAATACATCTCCGGGAATAGGTTTTTTAGTATAATTCATTGACTGCTTTTTCACAACGTTGTTGAATTTCTATAATTAAATTATTCTGATCAATAGGTAATTGATAAGAATCAATGATTGCTTGCAATTCCCTATCTGAAACCATTTCATTTGCTCTATCAAGAGCAGACTTCCAAAGTCCTTCGGTAATTTCTAACCGGGTAGCATGAGTAATGTTTATAATTCTTGTCCGTACTTCTTTAATGATATTGTCCGGAACACCTCCTTGTTGAAGCTCCTTCGATATTAATACCAATCGAGCATTCATCATATCGGAATACTCTCTTCCTTGCTTTCTTCGTTCATTGTATTTTTGAGCTTCAAATAATATTTCTACTTCATTCATTTTTTAAATAATTTATGATGATGTTAGCCGCGTTGGCTGTTAAGTTTTTGACGTGAGTTTCTCCGGCAATTCCTTTTACTTCTGTTTTACTGTTATCATCAATAAAATCAATTGTATTTCCCGGATCCAAAAATGCTTCCATTTCAGTTATGACTATATAAGCAGAACTTGTTCCGGAAACATTAAACAATCTCCAATATCGATATGTTCCGGAAACAGGTATTGTCTGTACCGGCCATGTAGGAGAGTTAGATGTAATTGCTGTTTGCCCGGAGACAATGTCCGTCCATGTATTTCCATCGTTAGAAGCTTGTATTTGAAAATTGGTTGATAGATACACATCAGACCACCAATTTATTTTAATGTAATCCACTTTTTTGGGTGACAGTAGATCTAAAGCCGGGCAAGCTAAGTTAGCAGAAGCTGCATGAGAATTGTTATACCATATATTGCTATAATCTCCATCAACGAGTCTATTTTCAATGGTTGATATATTTGCAAAGTCTTGAATGTTAGCTTGATACTTTTGCAAACTGCCCGGCGTTTGTATAATACAATTGATTACACTATTTGGATCAACCGGGAAAACATGTGAAGCAGATGGGGCTACCGTTGCATTTTCTGATGCGACAATTAAAGAAGAACCTCCACCTCCGTTTACGGATTTACGAAAAAAAAAATTAGCGGAAAGCTCTTGGACTAATTCAGAAATATTGTTTGCTTGTATAAACGGAGAAGAATTTGCTTTATCCAGTTCATCTAATTTTATTAAATATCCATTGATGAATTGAAATTGATTCGAATCGTCTGTAATGAAAACAGCATTCGGAACTTCTTTGTGTTCAAATACTTTCATATTGGGATTTAGAGATGCGACTGCTGATCCATCTCTAAATAAAATCACGTTACCATTATCAATCTTCTTTAGATGAATCATTTTGTAATCTCTTTTATTTTGTAAATAATGTTTTCCCGGTTAATAATGATTGCGATGATTAAACCAATGGCCATCACCGTCATTAAAATTTCTTTATTTGTGTTCGGTAGCTTCATACTTTAAATTCTCCAAATGAAGATCCTTGCACGTAATTAGAGTCATAAGAAGAACTACTGCTTGTTTTCGGTGTGTAAGGATTCCCTAATCCTTTTGCTTCAAACCAAGCAATCACACCTCGTTTAACCTCATTATAAGTACAAGCTTTTTTCCCGATTAAGGAATTGATCGCTGCAGTTGTTTTGGGTCCATAAATGCCGTCCACGACAAGTTCTGTTTTCCCTTGTTTTTCTAAAACTCGGTTTGCTGCCCTTTGCATGAGCTTGACTGTTTCCCGGGAAGGAGAGCAACCGGTATTCCCGGACGAAGTATTTTCCGGAAGATTCTTCGCTTCCTCTTCTTCCGTGTTTTCCGTTTTGTTTCTAAAAAATAGAAAATAAACAATGATTGCAGCAACTGCAATTAAAATCAATACTTTGTGTTTTTTCCAAATCTTTTTCATTATCCAAATGTTTTTCTAAAGTCGTTTAATCTTCGTGTCCATCCACGGCCATGAACCGGCCATGATCTCATTTTCTTAAAATCTTGAAGTCTGCGGTCGCACAATTTGTGAAACCAATATTTTTCGTTGAGAATGTTTACTCTCTTTTTGAAATTATCTACAATTTCAGCTTTGGTTATATTCGAATCCTTAATTCCCATTTCTTCACGTTGGAATCGAGCTAAACGGGATTCTGCTCCGGAGTTTCCGGAACCCCAAGCCCATGTAATAATGACCGCTTGGATTCTTGGTAAATGATCTATTTTATGAAGTGGCCATGATTTCATAAATCCTTTTTTCAATATCCCCAGCCAAAGAGGATCGGGCATGGAAAAAAAGTTTTCAGGAGTAACTTCATAACCAAGTGAAGGGGCATATCTTTTAAAAGTGGCATAAGTTACTCCTTTATTTGTGTGCCAACCTGTTTTTCCTCTATAACTCCATGGAGCGGGGGTTCTTGACGCAGAGTCGTTAGGATCTCTTGAGAGACCTCCTTCCCATTTTTTTATAAATGATGCTAATCTTTGAAGCATAGTGTATCCGGTTATTTTTTTAATCACTCTATCCCACACGATTGTCCATGTGATAGATCCAATTATGATGATTACTATAATTACCCATTGATCCTTTTTCATTACATCATCATTGTTGAAAGAAATGAAAGTACATCACTCAATTTTATCCAACCTTTTAAATAGGCAATAGCCAATGACCAAGAGATAAGAGAGGCTGTTAATCTTGCCCGATTTACTTCGTTATCTTTAATGGCATTTCTGATAGATGGAAAAATACCGTCTGCAATCCCGTTAAGTACGTCCTTCATCTTTGTTTTCATTTCTTCTTCGTTTTTCTTCTCTTACAAAAACATATGTTGATAATGTTATCGAGACCAATAGAGAAGCAATTCTCAATGTTTGTTCAATTGTAGTAGCGGAAACAACTATTCCCGCCACTGCAGGAGTCATTATCTTAATTGCAGTGTCTAAAGTGTCTGTTGGCATGTTAGAATTGTATTTTTTTGGTAACTCCATTTGCGGATAAAATGCTGTTTATTCTTTCAATTTCAGAATCCCACATTTCATCATCGACCATTTCATCTAATGTCTGATTTCTTCGGATGCCAAAAGCAGATTTCAATTTGATAAAATCAGCATCATTTTTTAACATTCCGAAAATTTCATACACTCTCGTTTCATTCGTGTTGTTCCACGAGTCTCCTTTTAAAGCTCTTTCCAGATCATCGGACATACTTCTGTAATCTGCATTGGAGTAGGTGGGTTTTATTCCTTGCGCTCCTAATCCTGCAAGTTCTCCTCTTGTTTTTCCAGCATCTGATGATTGAATAAAGAAACCTTTTAAAAAGGATAAAAGCCAAAAAAATATAATGATAGCGATTATTATTACCACTATCTTCATTGTAGGATTCAACTTATTAAACCATTTCATTTTTTAGCCAATTTTGCGACAAGTACAATGAAAGCTCCGGCTACTGCAATTGCAAGGGCCAAGTTGATGATGCTTTCGTTGTCTATCTTAGTGTTTACTTCAACTGTTACCATTACTTTTTCATTTTTAAGATGAGTAATATCAATACTATTGCTCCGGCTACAGCCATAAGCGTATGCTTTAATTGCCAACCTTCTTTTTCTTCCGGAGAAGAAGGAGCAGGCGTTGTGGCCTGCTGAAAGGATTGCAATGTGTCTGCAGTACCTTGAATCGCATTTGATATTTCTTGAATGAGTTGTTCGTTCATGTTACTTTTTCATTTTTTTTATCAAAAAGAACAAAATGATCCCCGCAGCAGCAACTCCGATAATCAAAAAGAGCATTCCTTTCTTCTTTTTGATTTCTGAATCTGCTTTGGAATCTTCTTCAATAGCTTTGGCTCTGGCTGCAGCTTCAATTATTTTAGATTGTGCTTCCCCTTCTGCTTCTTTTTCTTTGGCGTCTGCTTCTCCTTGAGCCTTGATGATGGCAGATTCCAAGTCTTTTCCGTCTTTGGAAAGATTGATAGAAGCTGTATTGATGGCTTCAATGGAAGCATTCAACGTATTAATTTGCTCTTGAAGTTTTTTGTTTTCTTGCCGCAAGCTTGCAGCAGTATCTCTAATAGCTTTTGCTTTTCCAAATTTTCTGGATCTTTCGGTTTCACATTCACGTCTTTTTCTGCGCAAAATCTGATTGCATATATCATTTGCAGCGTCTGCGTGCCATTCATTTGCTGCGGCTTCGAGTCGTTGAATTTCTTTTGTGTTCGTACTTATTTTAGCATTGATTTCGTCGATTTGTGCTAATATAGAATCTCTTGATGCCATAATGTTTTAGTTTTTAAAAGCAAAAACAAGAACTAGAATTACAGCGATTGCAATTCCTCCGTACATTAGTAATTTGCTTTGGTTCTTTTTTTCGTCTTCTTTAGCCATTGCCTCTGCAGCTCTTGCATTGGCTTCGGCAATTGCAACTTGACTTTGTTGATAGTCTTTGTTGAAAACGGCTGCAGTTGCCGGAATTGCTGATGCAATATCTCCAATCCATTCCATACTTAAAGATCCTTTTGATGATTTTTCTTTTTCCATGCTTCTATGATTTGGTTCTGTACCCCGTATGAGTTCTGCCGGTATTTCTACATTTACCGGTGTAGCTTCACGGGGAGTTAGTGATATTTTTTCCATTTTCTTTTTGATTTAAAAAAGCCCCGCCCTAGTATGTTTGGGCAGGGCTTTTTATTTATTCACTATTAAACGGTTTTAGAGACCGGTGCTTAGCAACCGCAAGAAGGTTTTTCGTTAATCAACATGTGTCGAAATGTACGATCAACCGCTTTTGCTTGGCGCCAAGTCTTTTGGGCAAGGGACAGTTGTGCCCCAACAGTGAACGTTACGTTCAAACGAGTGTTTGGCTTCACGTTCAAGACAAAGAACGTCTCGTTGGATAGCACAACCGGGAACATCTCCTTTTGGAAGTCAACCTCTGCCAAGTTAGGCGAGTTTTGATTCGCATTTTGAAACTTTCTCAAAGGAAGATCCGCTTCTTCGATAGAAGACTCAAATGGAGAAGCCCATGCCGTTTTGATAGAAGAAGTTAAGTTTGTAGTGTCAGGAGTACCATCAATCTTTTCAGAATTGATGTGCATACGAACAATTCTTGTAGGAGTGCTTCCAACATACTTCATGAATCCAAGCAATGTTCTTCCTGAATCATGAGATGTTGCAATTACTTCTTTACCATTCGCATCTGTAAAAAGAACTCCGTCTTTTAATACAGCTACTGCACCAAGCTTTGTTTTTGCTTCGGTTTCATTTGGGAAAATAGATCTTGCAACGTTACCAATGATTACCGGTGCATTTTGCGCTGTTTGATTTTCAATGGCAAAAGATACAGTTACCGGGTTGACCGGTTCTCCTAAAAAGTTTTTTGCACCGCCTTTTCCAAAAGAAAAGAAACGAGCGTCAGCATCGAGAACAACGTCTCCGACTTGTTCTTTAATAGTTCTTGCGGTTTGTTGAATTAAATCTTTTCTCATTTTACTCAGGATTTTCGGTTTCTAATGATTTTTCATTTTCGGACCCTCCGAAAACTCTTACTTTTCCATCCGAATCTACTTTTTTCGGTACGAAAAGAACAATTGCGATAACTGCTACAAGCAGTACAATTGTTATCCAACTAAGTGTCTTTGCATTCATATTTTTATTTTTTCAAAAATTTCTTTGAATACAAAGTTCAGAAGCTTTTATCTGCTTGTATTGAAAGTAAGGAAAAGCAAAAGAGTGTTTATTATAAAAAAGTCTTAATGATTAAAAAAGCTAAAAATGAAAAAGAAAAAAACAAAAATAAGGTTTTAAAGAATGGATCCTTTTTTTTAACAATTATTTTTTCTACCGGGACTTTTATTTTTTTTATGATGGTATCTCGGATGGTGTCAAT